>CAJQMW010000369.1 GCA_905479535.1 uncultured Maribacter sp.
ATGAATACCATCAACATATCGGCGACGGATGCCAAGGCACAGAAGGAAATATGCTTAAAATCGTATTCGAACCCTTCGTACAATGGGCCTTGAGCCAGCTCCCAAATGAAATTTAAACTAAAAGCCGTTACGGCCACGGCAACTATGAATTTTGCATAGTTGCGTTTGTCTTTTACCCGTTTCGCAAAAAACAAATAGCCCAAAATGATCAAAGTCAACGCTATGGTGGGTACAACGAAAATGCCGAGGCTTAATTCTTCCATTTATTATCTACTTAGACTTCTCTTTTTAAGAACACTAAAATTGGCGTTCAACTCTTTGGCCAATACCAAACCCGTATTACCTGAAAGGGAAGGGGCTAACCAACCAACCAAACTAAATCGCCCCTTCCCATGACAGGCTTTTAGTATTCGATTACTTCCGCCACCTTTTGCCGTACCTTTAAGTTATCCGTAGCGGCAATCTTTTGTGATGCCGATAAAGCGGCATCGGCACCTTCCACTTTACCAAGTGCTTCGTTCAACATCTCCGCACCCTTTTGGGCATCTCTAGGATTTGAACCGACCAGATCGTTTTTGATATGTTCGTAATGTTCGTAGACATTGGCCATATTTTCATTGCTGAACTCAAGTGGGGTTTGCTTCATTTCCATTTTGCTATGGTCATGGTTCAACTTTATCTTTTCCTGTGCGTAAGGAAAAGCAAGGGTCAGTAACAGCAGGGCCAAAACCCCTTTTTTCAAATTCTTCATTGTTATCCTTTTTAAATTATTTAATTATAGACTGTCCTTTAATTTTGATACCCAATCCAGAACGATTTTCTTTTCGCTGTCCGAAAGTCTTGCATCCCTATGGATGAGCGTGTACGATGTAAGGGGCATTTCATCATCCTCGATCTGGCTTATAATGGATTTTAGTTTGCTGTTCTTTCTTCGTGATGAATAGGAATCCCATTCATTAAAATTCAATTCTTCCTTGCCATGCTCCACATGGTCCTCCAAAAACCAAGCTACGGGTTGCACCTTATTATACCACGGATAGTCCGTATTGTTGCTGTGGCAGTCATAACAAGAGGTTTTAATGATGCTCTCGATATTTTTTGGCACATCGTTTACCACCATAAAATCCGTTTTGGGTATCAAATCGCTTTGATTGCGATCGGTGGGCATAAACTGTATGCCCACCAACGCGACCAACAAGATCCACCCTGTGACCTTTAACGCCTTCACTTAATTGATCTGCTTTTGTACACTACCGCAGGTCATCATTTTGCTTCCGTAGTAAGGGTTCTCGATTTCTTCGGTGGCACTTAACCATTGTGCTCCCTTACTGTCATTGTACATAGGACAAAAATCTTGGTACAAGGTTCTTTCCGTTCCGGTTATGGCAATCAGATCGATTACGTCCTTGCTCAATACATCAAAATGTTCCCGCTGATGATCGATAGGGCTTTTTTCAATATGCTCCGCATGTTCCTTGGCGTCTTCGATGATATCCTTTAATTCCTCCTGTTGTCCAGAGGGAAAAGAACTCGTATCGAAATCATTTAAGGAAGCAACCATGGTTCCACCTGCTTTCGCCGCTGCCCCTTTGTCATCGGCAACCAAAGCGTTCTTGAGTTCCAAATAATCCCCGACAATTTTGGAGGACATCATCGAATGTTCGTTCGTAGACATCATACTTTCGGAGGATTGCATGTTATCATGATCCATATCTGAATGGTCGTCCATTCCATCGCCCATGTGCCCATTGTCATCCATATGTTCGGATTGTACCCCGTCTGTACTATTACCCTCTTTTTTTGTGTCCTTGCACGATGTTGCACTAAGGGCAATTACTGCCATTGCCAAAATTCCTGTTGATACTTTTACCTTTTTCATTGTTTGTTATATTTAATATTGATTATAGTTTAAAGTGACTTTGTTCGATATTATCAAGCACCTTTGTCAAGGTTGCCTTTGTGCCTTTTGCTATATCCCGTATTTCAGATTTCATGGATGCCGCCCAAGTAGTATCCGTATCCTCAATGGCAATTTCTACTGAAGAATTGTCTTGAACCTCTTTGACACTAATATTGCAGGGAAACAGAACGCCCATTTGGATATCATTGGTAATCAGTTGTGAGGCCGTTTCCTTCTCGCAGACCAAGAGAATAAGATGCTTGGGCATCTTCTCTATTTTGGATTTTAAATACTGCTGTACATCGAACTCGCCAACAATATCGAAGCCCAATTTTTCAAGTCCGTTTTTGAGGTTTTTTACCGTCTGTTCGAACGTTTGGCCATATCGCCGTGTTATGCAATAGGGCGTGTTCTGGCTTTCCGCGTAATCTTGACCGGGAATTTCCTTTGTCTTCTCTTTGCCGTTTTCCATCGATCCGTTTTTAAAGCTTTTCTATCACGTGCTCAAGCTTGGCCGTAATCTCGTCGGCCACCTCGGCCAATTTTTCATTTTCTACGGCTTGCATCGAGGCCATTGGGTTTACCGCGGCCACCTCTACCGTACCCTCCTCTATTTCCTGCACGATTACGTTACACGGTAGCATGGTCCCTATCTTATCTTCCGCTTCCAATGCTTTATGTGCATAAGGCGGGTTACAGGCACCCAGAATTC
This sequence comes from uncultured Maribacter sp., assembly GCA_905479535.1. GTDB lineage: Bacteria > Bacteroidota > Bacteroidia > Flavobacteriales > Flavobacteriaceae > Maribacter. The sequence goes on from CAJQMW010000369.1 coordinate 2,613, forward strand.
TATACTTCTTGAAATCGATGTCCAGTTTCTTTTTCAAGGTTTCCTTCACATCTATTTCGGTCAAAATACCAAAACCTTCGTTTTTTAGTTCTTCGGTAACCCTGTCGATTACTTTGTCAAAGTCTTCGTTCAGCGTTTTATTGAAATAATAGTTCATCTTTTTAGTTTTTAGAGTTAATAGTCCGTTTTTGTTCTTCGTATTCCTTTTTTGATATTTCGCCCTTTGCATAACGGTTGTCGAGGATATCCATAGAATTTTCCTTGCTTTTAGAGCTTTGCGGACTTCCTCCTCTGAAAAGGAAAATGACCAATATCAAAATAACCGGTATCAGTATCCACCACCACATCATCATAATTCTTTAATTTTTAGTTATTAAAACCGGGCCAAGAGGCCACCGCCCCAGCCATATACATTATTATAATTTCCCTGTATTGAAAAATTTCTGGAAAGGATGTATGCAACTCCTACCAACCACTGGGTTTCACTTTCATAGGAAATGTTATTTTCCAACTCATTTACCCAACCAAAATCCGCTCTGTATTCATATTCTCCCTCCAAGAAAATCCTTGGAAAAATCAATAACTCTCTGTCCAACCGTATTCTTGGGCGCAATTGATGGTCCATACTCACATCTACATTAAAGCGGTAAGGCGCAAAGTATTTGACCCCGACCAGTCCAACAGTATTGAATTCATCGTACGAATTAGGAATTTCAGTTTCGGTATTAACACCTACATATAAGCGAACCCAACCATTCAGGTACCTGTTATAATTTACTTCTATTTCAGCATTTTGGTCATAGTCAAATTCGGCCCGTAAACCAAATTCATTTCTAATATTGCTAGATGTTAAAAAGAGTTCATTGAAGTTTGACCCTGCACGGGCCAATCCCCACGAATAATAAAGGTCAGTCTCATGGGTGAGTGTTTGAGCCGAAAAATCTACCATTCTATTATCCCTAGGGGTATCGTAACTGAATACACGTGCCATACCGCCCATTAAATGGTACAATACGTGACAATGAAAGAACCAGTCGCCATACTCCTCGTTATAAAATTCGATGACCACTTTTTGCATCGGTGGCACATTTACGGTATGTTTTAATGGGGAACGCTCGCCATTTTCGTTAATCACCCTAAAAAAATGCCCGTGAAGGTGCATAGGGTGGTGCATCATCGTCAAGTTGTTTAATGTTATTCTTGTCACCTCATCGCCTTTAATTTTAATATTATCGGTTTCGGACAATGGCACGCCGTTCATACTCCAGATATAACGTTGCATATTACCGGTTAGATTGAGTAAAATATCATTTACGGGCACATCTGCCTTATAAGCGGTATTTTCCTTTGCCTTTAAAAAATCATAGTTGAAATAGGTTTTACGCGTGGTGTAATCAAATGGGGTACTGTCTTTTTGCATCATTTGGTCACTATGGTTCATATGGCCATCCATTTTCATTTTATCATTCATTGCACCATCTTTCATAGGCATATTCATTTTCATCTGTCCATCTTCCATATCCATATCCATATCCATATCCATCTTCATCCCATACTTCTGCATTAAAAACTCCGGTGTTTTTTTCTTTTTGTTTCCTACCATAGCAGGTGCACCCATCTTCATATCCATTTGTGCCATTTGCTTCATCATTTCCACTTTGTCCGGCCTGTCAATTCTTTCTGCGGGATAAAGTGTTCCTTGTCCTAGCCGTAAAGAGGTATCCCCAGAGCCATCCTGTGCCGTGGCAATAATTTCTAAAGTACCTTCTGGAATGGTGACAATTACATCGTAGGTTTCAGCAATACCAAAAAGGAAACGACTTTTAGATACAGGTTCCACATCTATACCGTCACTTGAAACCACCATTGGGTTACCCCCACCAAAATCCAACCAGTAATAGGTAGATGCAGAGGCATTGATAAAACGAAGCCTTACTTTTTCACCGGGTTTAAATTCGGGGTACGCTGCTAGTTTTTCACCATTGGTTAAAAATGAAGGGTAGTAGATATCCGCAATATCCGCACCTTCCATACGGTCGCGCCAAAATTTGAACTGTGCTCCCAACGCCCCTTCCTTAATGACCCTGCTCAACGGTACTGCTGTCCCTTTTTTTACCTGATACCATTCATTCCCTCTTTTAAGGTTGCGCAACACATTCATTGGTTTTTCATTGGTCCAATCAGAGAGAACAACGACCAAGTCTTTATCATAGTCCAATGTTCTTTCTTTGGGTTGAATGATTATGGAACCATACACCCCCTTTTGCTCCTGTAGCATGGTATGGGAATGGTACCAATACGTACCCGATTGGTTTATAGGTATTCTGTATTGGAATGTCTCACCTACCTCAATAGGCGGTGTGGTTAAATAAGGAACACCATCATAAAAATTGGGAAGTATCAAACCGTGCCAATGCACAGAGGTTTCTTCATCCATTTTATTGGTTACGTTGATTATGGCAAGGTCTCCTTCGGTAAATTCCAAGACTGGCCCTGGAATACTGCCGTTGATGGTCATTCCATTGGTGGTTACTCCACCAAGGGTCATTTCCTTTTGTTCCAAGGTAAGGTTATACTCCTTAACGGGACGCCCTTCTTCTTTTCTGTCCTCACCATTTGTCCCTACTTGGGCGAGTGCCATTGAAGAGGTAAATAGTAATAGTGTGATAAATTTTAATGCTTTCATTTTTACTGTGTGTATTTTAATTTCATAATCGAAAGAAAGTAACAGTTCCTTTGCTCATTCCTTACCCTATCCGATTCTATTTTTAACTTTTTAAATAATTAATGTTCGCCGGTTGTATATAATATCCTTGGATTCAATTTGATTTGTCCGGAATTTCAATTGCAGTTCCTGTACCGGTGGCCTTTTGACATTCCAAACCTTTTCCACTTGTCAATGGTCCAACCAATCCTGATGTCTTCCCACTATCAATGACAGCACAAAAACCAAAATACCTATACCCAATGCCCACCAATACATTTCCATCACTTCAATAATTTGTTTTCTTTTAACGTTATTTTGAAATCAATTTTACGATCATTTTTTGCATGTTTCCCTAAACTGGTAATCAAAATAATAGTTATCCATTTGCTGTAAAGACTTGTTTCAATGCGTCATTTAATTGCCGTTCTTGAACTTCAAAAAATTGGCTTCCGACTCAAAGTAGGCCACTTTACCGTCCGCTTGCATTAGTACAATGAACGCTTCGGTCTTATCGACCTTTTGGTTGCTGAACGGGTCGATACCCGTTCTTGCTTGTTCATTTTCGTTCAAGGTCTTAACACACATTTGGCAACAGCCATAATAGGTCTTCCCGTTGACGGGAACGGGCATCTGCAACTTGCCCATGTAGGCATCGTTTACCATACAAACCAGTTCATTGGGTACTTGTGCGCCTACTTGGTAGTTTTGTTGTGTGCCTTCAACAATTGCTTCGGTAGTGGCAACAGCTTCTTCTTTAACCTCTTTTTTTTCTGTTTTTGAATTACAGGCGGCCAAACTGATTGCCAAGACAGTAATTATGGATAATTGCTTTGTTTTGTTTTTTATTGTTTTCATCGTTTTATTTTTTATAATGAATTATTTTTTCGGGATGTCCCGATAAATTTACGTGTCCAATTTGAGTTTCCTTAAACGCAAAGAATTGGAAATCACGGAAAATGAACTAAAGGCCATAGCCGCCGCAGCTATTATTGGCGAAAGCAACAGCCCAAATACCGGATATAAAACCCCTGCGGCCAATGGAACGCCCAGCACATTGTATATGAACGCAAAAAACAGATTTTGCTTAATGTTTCCCATAACTCCCGTACTTAAGTTTTTGGCCTTTACGATACCCATTAAATCGCCTTTTACCAACGTAACTTCAGAGCTTTCAATGGCCACATCCGTGCCTGTTCCCATGGCTATACCAATATCTGCCTGGGCCAGTGCGGGCGCGTCATTTATGCCATCGCCGGCCATGGCCACTATCTTGCCTTGTTTTTGTAAATCTTCAATGAGCTTCAATTTATCTTCCGGTAAACAGTCTGCTTTAAAGCTCGATAAGTTAAGTTCAGCAGATACCGCTTTGGCCGTGTTTTCATTATCGCCGGTCATCATGATCACTTCAATGCCCTGCTTTTGAAGTGCTGCAATGGCTTTTTTACTGGTTTCCTTGATGGCATCGGTGATGGATACATAACCTACGACTTCTTGGTTAACAGAAATGTAGGATACTGTTTTTCCCAATTTTTGTTCGTCAATGATTTTAGTATCAATGGCTTCAAGTATTTGCGCATTAACCGCATGCATTAATTTTTTATTACCAAGTGCAATTTTGTTTTTGTTTACCGTTCCAACAACCCCTTTTCCGGTTACCGCCTCAAAATCCTTTACGTCTTCCAACACCACCTTTTCGACTTTGGCATATTTTACAACAGCTTCGGCAAGTGGATGTTCACTGTATTGGTTTACGGATGCAATATATTTGAGAAGTAATTTGGCATCGTTGGTTTTTGATAGGTCCATAACTTTTTCTACCGATGGTTTTCCTTCGGTAATGGTACCTGTTTTATCGGTAATCAATACATTGACTTTATTTAAATGCTCAATGGCCTCGGCGTTTTTTATGAGTACACCGTTTAAAGCACCTTTACCTACGCCTACCATTACGGACATTGGCGTTGCCAAACCAACGGCACAAGGGCAAGCAATGATCAATACGGCAATGGCATTTACAAATGCGTAAACCATGGCAGGTTCCGGGCCATAAT
>CAJQMW010000370.1 GCA_905479535.1 uncultured Maribacter sp.
ATGCTCGAAATTTCTTCACTTAAGATAATCTGAGCAGCAGGATATTTTTCCTTGTTCAAGATCGCTGCGGCCAAGGCATCCGGTAAAGACCCATATCCATTTTCAAGGGTAAAAAATGTGGCCGCCGCAGGAAAATCAAAAATGATCTGCAATGATTCACCGGCATTGATAAATTGTCCGAAAGGCCCCATAAAACCGATTACATGGTCTAGAAGCTCAATACATTCCTCTGTAAGTCCATAGGAACGAAGCAGGCTCCACAATCCCCATTGGTTAATTGGAACAGGTTTACCGTTGGCATCCGGATAGGTAAAGGTATTCCTGAATTCGATCCATGTTTCTGGACTGTGCGGCCATTTTTCCGCCGTGTGGCCTCCAGGGTTTTTGTCCAAAATGTCCTGCATGACTTTTACCAAAATCTTGATCGGTTTTATATTTTTCTCTTTTTTCGATAAGTTAAAAAGTGGAAACCACTTGGCATTATCGTTGGCTTCAGACTCCCCAAAGGTGAACGATTGGCCCCGAAAATAATACCTGTTATTATCATCGGCCATTGGAAACGGTACGGTGTTCAACCCCAAATCATCTATGAGTTTCCAAAGATTCTCCATACCCGTGCCCTTGGGCACAAATCTCATTCCGCCCTCTTCATCGCGTACCTCATAAAATTGGCCATCCTTTCCTTTGATCGGCACGGTGGTCGTTTCAAGGCGTCCTCCGGCACGCCCTAATTTGTCTACGATGACCACCTGTAGGCTCGGATCGTTGTTCAAGGCGCGCCATGCTGCGAAGAGGCCGGCCATACCGGCACCTACTACCAACAAGTCACATGCTATGATTTGGGAGGATGTTGATTTTTCCATTATTGTGATGTTTATTGTTCTATTTCTAACTGTTAGGCACGAAGCGTTTCCAAGCAACAGGGTAATCCCTCTCGTTCAAATTTATGTTGACCAACCAAGCGGCGTTCGGGTTTTGGTCTATGCTGACCAATACCTGCTGAAGCTCGGCGACGGTATTAACATTAGCACTCATGCCAGCGCTTGTGTTGTTATTGGAGAAAGCGTTCATAAGGCTTACATAATCCCAAGGTTGCAGTACATTGGCTTCTTCAAAGGGCGCATTGGATCCAGGCTCAAAGGGTGCTGGGTCAAGCAGAATTTGCTCCACCGCGTATACCTTATTGTTAAAGACGAAGACCACCGTGTTCCGCTTCTCCATCACCATGGTCGAAATGGCTTGGCAGGTAAGCTTAAACGCACCATCGCCCACGGTTACGATCGCCCTTGAATTGGCGGTAAAGGAAGCTCCTAAGCCCGCTGGCACACTCCAGCCAATCGAGGCCCAAATATTTTGCCCCAAATATCCATTTTGCCTTTTGGTCTTTAAATAGGAAGACCCGCCAAATGTAGAGAGCCCAATTTCCGATACCAAAATATGTTCGGGTCTTAGATAATTGCTCATCACATTAAAAAAGTGGTCATAGGTAATTGCATCGGTAGATGAAGGTATTGACGGCATCGGGGGATTCCCCGGGGGTTGACCCCAAACCGGGTTATATCCCTTGGTCTGTATTCTATAGATAAGCGCGTCCATTATGTTTTCAAGGGAAACTTGCACAAATTGTTTATCACCGATTTTGACCATGTTCCTGGATGCATATGCGATTGCCGGGTCATTTGGGGTAACGTTGGGAGTGCCAAAATTGTTTAAGTCGGTATTCCAGACTCCTAAGCCGATCATGCAATCATTACTATCCGCTATCCCAGCTGTATGGGGTTGTGTAAATACATTGTCCCATTGACCGATATACCAAGGATTGTCCTCGGCAATTACCGATTTGCCCAAAAGACTGGTAGCAAAAGGTGCTTGTACCAAACCCAGTAATTGTAAGAATTTTGACTGTAGCCTTTGGGTTCCTATTTCTTTTCCGGCTAGTAGGATCGGTTTTTTGCTGGCTGCAAGTTGCCCGTAGATAGTATCGGCCGAATCGTTGACGGCCTTCACGATTTGAGCAGCATATTTATTCGGTGGGCTTAAAGCGGCCATTTGCTGTAATACGGCGAAAGATTCGTACGAAGGAACGGGTGCCAGGGTGCCTTGCGGGGCAGGGCAGGGCATGTAATAGCAATCCTCCATTATTTCTAGGGCGGCAGGCCTGCTTTGACTTATACAGGCGGTAATGACGGCATCAATTTGAGCGGGGGCCGACATGGGATTGCTGATCCGTTCAAAGGCTACGGTAACATCCTTGAATACGGTTTTATTAAAATCGGTGTCATTGACCTGGTGATGGTAGAGTTCCGCTGCATTCACTTCCTGCAACAATTTTGTGTTGCTCAGGGTACCGATAATAAATATTACGGGAATTTTTTCCACATAGGCACCACCAATGGCATTTAACACACTAAAGGCGCCTACGCCTGTAGTAACTGCCACAGCCCCTAGACCATTAGCCCTTGCATATCCATCGGCGGCATATCCGGCATTTAATTCGTTGCAATTGCCTATTCGATCTATTTTGCTTTGCTTGTCGACTATTTCTAGGAAGTCACTGGTATAGTCGCCGGGAACTGCGAAGAGATGGTTAACCCCTAATTGCTCCAGGCGCGTAGTGAGATACGTGCCCACGGTTATTTGATTTGCCATTTATTTTGATTTAGTGTTATAAAATTATATAGATTCCGATTTTAGGTCTTTACCACAAGGGAAATAGAAATTTCAACGGAAATATTGAAGGCTAAGGAATTCATACCCACTGCAGCCCTTGTATGTCTGCCACTCTGTCCAAAAATGGTAACCA
>CAJQMW010000371.1 GCA_905479535.1 uncultured Maribacter sp.
AACATGTGGGGGTAATTGGGAGAGTCCCTCGTATATGGTGTTCCAATCCCCAAATACTTTAAGGCCGGAAGGTTCCCCTTCCTTAATGGCATCGGTTAAATGAAACAGGCCTTGGTAACAGACATCTTGGGTAAAGTTCATGTTTACCTCGGTCATGGGATTAAAGCTCAGAAAATAACCAATTTTCGTCAATTCATACCTGCCATCATCGTCCTTACTTACAATGTCCGCACTTTCTGCAATTTCCAATAATACACTTAGGCCATATTCACTAAGGGATAGTTCCTTTGATATATGGCTTAGCGTAACACCACCTTTGGTGTTATTTGCAAAGATGTAATCAAATGCTCCTAACTTTTTTAGTGAAACCGTGGTTTGAAATACAAAGGGCGCAAAAGCAATTTTCTGCGCTTCCTGTAACGCATCTATGGCTTTTATGTTCTTTTTTGACATTTACTTTTTCTTAATCAATTTTTAAGGCGAATTTAAGACGATTCCATTAAAGTTTTTGAAAAATAACCGCCGTATTGCATCCACCAAAGCCAGAGGCTGTTTTTAAGAAGGTTTTGATTTGTTTCTCCTTTGTTTTTTTGATGACATTAAGCGGCCTGGAAACACCTAATTCTAGAAATCCTTTGGAGGCAAATAATGTATTTTGATGTAAAGAATGCATTCCAATTATTGTTTCCAGCAAGCCAGATGCTCCCAATGTATGTCCAAAATAACCTTTCAAACTATTTAAAGGAGTATTCTCCAACCCCACTCTGTTAAAGGCTATAGCCTCCATTTCATCGTTAAAAAGGGTTGCCGTTCCATGCGCGGAAATATAGTCGATGTCCGAAGACGAAAGTGCGGACTGTTTTAAAGCTGAAACAACACTTCTGTAGAGACCTTCTCCGGTTCGGGATGGGCCCGATATATGGTTGGCGTCGTTGCAAGAAGCTTCTCCAACTATTCTAACGGACTCCGGAGCCAATATGTTCTCATCCTTTGTAATTAGTGCACTTGTGGCCACCTCGCCAATATTGATACCCGACCTTGTTTTGCAGTAGGGTCGGCATGGTTGGTCACTTAGGGCCTGAAAAGCATTGAATCCGGAAAGGATGAATTGCGTTACCAGGTCACCTCCGGCAACAAAAACATGGTCGTAAGTTCCTTGCTTTATCAATCGTTTCGCAGTCGCAACGGCCAATACTCCGGAAACACAGGCATTGGATAGCACAATAGCCTTGTTCTTAAAACCAAAGAATGTCTTTACTTCATTTCCTAGGGTGGCTAGATAGGCCCTCTCTTTTGGAAAGGAATTTTTATCGTCTAAGGCGTCAATATTTCCTTTGGTCGTAGATATAATTAACCCGACCCTTTCATTTATGGCAAGACCTGATTTTGTAATTACACCCGACAAGGAGACCAAGAGCATTTGCTCCAAACGCATATGATTTTCCTTGGGATTCAATTGTTGATATTCATCCCTAAGCTTTTGTGGGTCCAAACACGAGGCGTAAAAGGGATTTGGAAGAACGTTCTTATCGGTAATCAATGCTAATCCCGAAATTTCATTTTTAATATTTTCTATGGCATTAGCAGTGTCAAACCCAAACGAAGAAACGATGTTGTTATGTGATACGTAGCAATTATACATTCAGTAGTCCCACTTTTTGCTTCCATGCCATAAAAAATTTGGGAATCACCAAAGAAAGTTCCCCATGCAGTTCCACGAAAACCTGGACCGTTTCGCCGGTACAGACTACTTTTCCTTCGGGATTAAGAATTTCATATTTAAAAATCATCTTCGCGGCAGGCGTATCGACGTAAGTTGTTTTTATTTGGGCCACATCGCCATACTTTAAGGGTAATTTATGCTCGCAGGTAGATTTTACGATGGGGGTGGAAAAGTTATGCGTTTTCTGATCCAAATAGGAAATGCCGTGGTGTCTTCCAAAAGCTTCCCTGCCATCTTCAAAATACTGGATATAGTTGCCGTGCCACACGATTCCCAAAGGATCGGTCTCCGTAAAACGCACCCGAACTTCACTCGTGAAACTAATTTCTTTAGACGGAATTTTTTCTATCATTATATAATATCGCTATTAGCGTTGTTCCGATAAAAAATAGGAAAAGTAACGTTATTTCGGGAACAATTTCTAAAAATTCAATGTTGCGTAAAAATACATCATAAAAGGCATTTAGCCCCCAATTCATTGGAGAGAGATTAGAAATGAGCTGCATGAATTTTGGCATGGCGAACACAGGTACCCAAACCCCGCCTATGGCAGCCAATATGACCACAAAAGTGGCTCCAAAAGGAGCGGATTGTTCCTGTGATTTTGCTATGGTTCCCAACAACAATCCCAATCCCACAGCTGCCAGTCCGGCAAAAAAAGCGACAACGAAAAGTAAAGACAATCTACCGGATACTTCCAATTTTGGAAGGCCAAGTAGCGGGAACAAGTAGATACCTACTAAAAGCATCAATGTAAATTGTAGCAAGGAAACCGTCAAAAAGACTATTGCTTTTCCTCCTAAAACAATGGCATAGGGTACAGGCTGCGTACGTAAGCGGACCAAAGTACCTTGATTTTTTTCATTGACCATGTTGATGGATAATGGAAGGATTATAAAAAATATGGCGAACAAGGTCCAAGCGGGTATATTATGCTGGGTACTATTGGGAATGGCCGCTTGTTTTTCCGTATTGGGAGTAATTTCCGTGAAAGTGATAAAACTGTCCGTTTCAAAAATAGGCTCGGATTCGTCTTCTCCCAATTCTTTCTGAAAAGCTTCGTAGATGGATTGGCTTTCAATTTTAGAAACCATCCGATCAATATTGTTGCGAACGGAACTTTTAAAGGATTGCTGGGTAGCCGGGTCAAAATACAAGCGGATTTCTTTGCTATTTATCTTTTTCCTTTGTTGCGGAACTTTATCCTCTTCAATCCCGAATTTTGATAAAATACCGGTAACATTTTGGGTAATTTTTAAATCCAATTCCTTGGACAATTCTTTAGGCAAGATTATCGCCAACTGGTATGCGCCTTTTTGGACTAGGTCCTGAGCGGTTTTTTCCTCTTCCTGAGGAACAATTTCGAAAAGACTGGAAGCGGCTAAATTCCCTTTTATTTCATTGGAGATGTTGCCCTTGTCAAAATCTACCAATAGAATGGGGATTTTATTTTCTTGAATGGTCTTAAAGGTATTGTCTTGAATAATAGTTATTACGATGACCAGAAGTAAGGGCATTAAGAAAAGCACGGCCAAACCACCTAGGTCCCTAGTCAGCAGTAAGAATTCTTTATATGCGGACTGCCAGAGCTTATGCATAGTCCCGTAAAGCTTTGCCTGTTAACGCTAAAAATACATCCTCTAGATGTTGGGCATTCTCCTCTCGGGCAATCAAATCCTGCGGTGTTCCCAGCCCAATTAATTTCCCGTGGTCTATAATCCCTACTCGTGTGCAAAAATTTTCGGCCTCGTTCAAGTGGTGCGAGGTGTAAACTATAGTGGTGCCATCCGCATTTAGCTTTTTCAAAAAATCTATGATAACGGTTTTGGATTGCACATCCACACCTACGGTAGGTTCGTCCAGAAATAAAACTTTGGGCCGATGTAAAATACCGGCGATAAGGTTGACCCTTCTTTTCATTCCTCCTGAAAATGACTTTATTTTTTTACTTGAAAAAGCATCTAGGCCTAATATTTTTAAATGATTATCGACGGTCTCTTGGAATTCTTTTCCTTTTAATCCATACATGCTACCGAAGTAGTTGAGGTTCTCAACGGCCGTTAAGGTTGGGTATAGTGCATATTCTTGTGGTACGATTCCAATAAGTTGCTTCAGTTGGTTTTTATGATTGGTATAGTTAAGTCCGTTAATTGTAAAAGAACCCGAAGTAGGCTTTAGAAGGGCAGATAACATAGAAATTAACGTTGTTTTCCCTGCGCCATTGGGACCTAGAAGACCGAATATCTCCCTTTCACCAATCTCCAAATCCAAATTGGAAACGGAAAAGTGCTCCGCGTCCTTATACTT
>CAJQMW010000372.1 GCA_905479535.1 uncultured Maribacter sp.
CGTGTTGGGGCGGTAACTCCTTCAGGAAGGTATTTTTGCAAAGGGTCATCTAGCCTCATCTTATTTTTCAGCACCATATGGGCCAATAAAATCCCGGTAAAGGTTTTTGAGATCGACCCGATTTCAAATATAGAATTTTCATCGACAGGCTCGTTGGTCTTCAATGATTTGACACCATAATTATAATAGTCTGTGCTTCCATTTGCATCTATGATTCCGATTACGATACCGGTATTGGTACCATTGTCGACACGCAATTTTATATTGTTTTCTACTTCTTCAGTGAAGGGTATCTGGGCTTGGCAGGCCAATATAAATCCTACGGAAAGGAATACGGCGATAAATTTTTTATACATACTTCTCATTTGTGGTATATGTTTATTAAGATTTAGATAAGTATTAAATATTATTCCTCCATCACTTTAATAAGTTCATTAATTTTTTGCAGTCTTGGTATAAAATTCTTTTTAACTGCCCATTTGTTTAGAAAATGGACACCAATCGTCATTGCTATTGTAGATGATATAGCCAATAGAATCCATTTTATTTTTTCTGGAATGTGAACAAACCCCAATAACATAAGAATTAGGCCGGGATACGTAGGCAAAACATACCAATATACAACATTGTCAAGTGACTTCTTCTGAATACCTAGGACTTCCCTTGCTTTATATAGATAATCCAAGTAAGTTTCAGCATAGTTATTCGGCTTCTGCCTATCTACGCTTAAAAGTCGAAAAAGAATATATATGACCCCCAGGACAATCAAAACCGATCCAATTCTTGTTAGGGTAAAAGGGTGCGTGTATGCAATGTATGAGAATACTGGAATAACAATGGCACCGGCCAAAGTTTCCCTAATAAGCATGTACCTCCAGCCTCGATGAATACGATTCAAACTCGACTCCATATCCATCATCAATCGTGATTTCTCAAACTTTATTTGCTCCACTTCGGGAGATGACTGCCAAATTTTTATGAGTTCATCTTCCATCATGAATTTTGATTTAGACAGTTCAACAATTTCGTTTTGATGCGTTTTATTTTCACGGCGATGTTGTTTTCCGTCAGACCGGTAACTTCAGAAATTTCCTTATAGGACAGCTCTTCCAAAAACAATGTGATTACCGCTCTATCGGCCTCGTTTAGTTTTTTGATACAGCTTCTCAATTGTAAGAGTAGCTTTTGCTGTTCTATTTTCCGTTCTTCTACAACATCAGTTTTATAGATATCTATAGCGTAGCTATCCATACGTAATAGTTTGCTCTGTTTCTTAATTTTTTTGGTTTTTAAACGAAGACAAACGTTGAGTGTTATGCGGTACATCCACGTTCCGATGTTCGAATTCTTCTTGAACGAAGGCATCGATTTCCAAATGTTTACCAATACTTCTTGAAAAAGGTCTTTGGTGTCATCTTCATCTTTGGCATAGACTGTACATATGCGCAACAACTTGTGCTGGTGCTCTTCCAGAGCATTTAAAAAAGTACTTTCGAGGTTTTTCCCCATAACTATGGCCGGTCTCTATAAGTTTAGTTACACGACTTTTGAAAATATGACAGCTTTTTAGATTTTTTTATGGAAAAGGGTGTATATAACTAACCAAGTGCTACCCACATCTGCTGATATGGGTCCAGCTTTAGGCGTCCTTCCTCTAATACTAATTTTTTCTTTGAGATGAGGTCTTTAGGGTCACTACCAAAGGATATTCCAATGGAGAATAACCAGGCCACGTCTAGGAACTGTGGCGCTTTGTCAAAATTGGATATTATCCATAAACTCCCGCTATCGCTAGTGCGTTCAAAAACGAAAACCTGACTATTTGAAGAAGGATGCAAGGTCAAATTATTGTTATCCGCCAACAGGGGTAATTTCTTTCGTAATTGTATTAATTTCTTCAGGCCACTATATATTTTAAAACTGTGATTTTTTTTGGATTTGAGCTTGTCCACGACTTTCCAATCCTGTACCGGTCTGTTTACCCACCTGCTGTCATTCTTATGCGCTGCATTGGTCCTAAACGAGTAATCGTTCAGCGTTCCAAGTTCATCTCCCATGTAAATCATTGGAATGCCGCCATAGGATAGAATTATGCCATGTAGCATTAGAATTTTTGCGATGGATAAGTCAATCGCTACCTTATCTTTTTCCTCCAAAGCTTTTTCCAGCCCCAAAAGTGAAGCTGCACTTCCTGTAATCCTACCATCACCGTTTTTGGGGTTGTACATAAAAATTAGTCCTCTAGCCGGAGACCATTCCAGGCCTTGACAATAGTAATCCAGTAGAAATTTTCTGTGTGCACTGGGGTTCCAACCCATATCCCTAATAAACTCATCATCATAGCCTAAACCAATATCGTCATGACAGCGGATGTAATTGATCCAAGTGGCATCGTTCGGCTTTGTTGGAATTTCCATAAGGCTCTTATAGAGCAACGAAGTCTGTTTTGTGGCAATGGAATTCCAAAGTAGTGCCATCAAAGAAGCATTATAGGCAACTTCACACTCATTACCCTCTAAGATACCCTCTCCAAAATACTTGATGATATTCCTAGGGGCGACGATGGCTTCCGCTAAGAGTATGACACCGGGAGCGATTACCTGGAGACACAATCTAAATAGGGAAATAAGTTCATGGGCCTGCGGAAGGTTTTGGGAGATGGTGCCCAGTTTTTTCCATAAAAAGGCAAGTGCATCAAAGCGCACCACGTCCACACCCATGTTCGCCATTTTCACCAAATTACCCAACATTTCAATAAAGACTTCGGGATTGGTATAGTTGAGGTCCCATTGATAATTATTGAAACAGGTCATGACCCATTTATCCATCTCCGGTACATGGGTAAAACTACCTGGAGCGGATTCCGGGAAAATTTCAGGTAATGTTTTTTCAAACTCCTCTGGAATTATCCTGTCAGTGTAGGTGTGATAATAGCCTTGGTATTTTTCCTCACCTGCCTTGGCCTTTTTGGCCCAGCTAAATTCATCTGAAGTATGGTTCACCACAAAGTCCAACATCAGGAATATATTCTTAGACCGTGCTAAAGCGGTTAGTGCTAGGAAATCATCTTTAGTCCCAAATTTAGGATCAATTTCATGGTAATTGTTAACGGCATAACCTCCATCACTTTCTCCGCTTGGCCTGGTTGTTATGGGCATTATATGGAGAAAATTTATTCCTAGGTCTTCCAGATATGAAAGCCTATCCACTAGTCCGTTGAGATCTTTGTTAAAGCGGTCCACATACAATTGCATACCCACCAATCGCTCATTTTGATACCAGTTCCCCTGTTTTATTCTTTCCAAATCAAGCTTTTTAAGCTCATCTGGTCTTATCCCGAACAAATGCTCCATCGAATCCAAAAGATTATGGAAATGAATTTGATTCTCTGAGGATTCTGGATATAGCGAGAAGAATAATGTTTTTATCAGGGACAAATTTGTCGCCAATCGCAACTTGAACAATTCTTCTGTAGTATGAGCCCCTTTAATACCCTCTTTAGAAATTAAAAGGTGATGTAATGCAGCTTGGTTCATGCTAGGATACGAGTTGATTTTGAGTTGGAAGCGCGTTTATGGCACCAAATTTGGTGGTGGTAATAGCACCGGCCTTGTTCGCCAAAGCAACCATATCTTTTAATGTTTCAGGATCTTCGTGCAGATTTTCCCAATTATCCAGACCCGATATCTGTTTTAACAAACATCCAATAAAGGCGTCTCCGGCGCCCGTTGTATCAACAGGATCTACCTTTATACTTTTTACCGTGGTCTTAAAAGTGGCGGTACTTATGTAAGTCCCTTCCCCACCTAGCGTAATTACAATAATCGGTACTCCGATATTGTGAAGGTATTCACAGGCTTTCTCTAGTGTATCCATCTTAGAGATCAGCAAAGCCTCATCCAGACTAAATTTACATAAGTTCGATTTTTGTATAAAAGCCATACTTTTTTTTATGAAAATGGCCTCTTTGCCTTTCCAAAGGTCTACTCTGTAATTGGGGTCAAAACTAATGAAGGCATTTTGGGTAAGCGCATCAAAAAAGTAGCGGTTGTAAGCATCCTCCAAGTTTCCGCCAAGAAGTGCGGTCGCAGCACCAAAGTGGACCATGTTATCCTTAAACTTTTTCTTTATGGAAGAATCATATTTCAGCTCTCTGTCCGCTCCCCGGCTAAAAACAAAATCCCGTTCACCATCTTCGTCGTTGGATACAAAAGCCAAAGTGGTGAAAACCTCTGATTTTTGAACCAAGGAAATATCTACATCCGAGTCTTTCAGGACATCCAAAAGAAATATGCCAAAAGGATCGTCACCCACACACCCCACAAAAATCCCCTTGCCGCCTAGCTTACTAATTGCACAGGCTACATTGGCAGGTGCACCACCCGCCTTTTTAGAAAATTCGTTGGCCTTGGACAGATCTTTTCCCTGTTTTTCGGCAACGAAGTCTATCAGTAACTCACCTATGCAAAAGATATTCTTCATGAGGTTTATATATTTTCAAGTTATCTAAGTTAAATAGAAAAAGTAGTTAGGGCATAACTTTAATCTAAATAATTCCTTAGATGGCCCTGTCATGACTTCATGTAACCATTCCATTGGGTTTCTAATTTTTACCTCTCCTTGGGAGAGGTCAGAACTGCCATTTCAGCGGTTTTGGGTGAGGTAAAATACAATCCCAAAATTTTGGGATTGTATTTGTCCAAATTATTTCGTCAAAGTGGCGTGTAAACTTTAGAGTAGTTTTCGTTTCCAATCTTGTGATGAAGAATAGAATTCCCTACCTTTTTGGAGTAATTGAAAATAAATAAGAAAATGGGCATCTTCGACGAAATTAAGAAAAAACTTAGCCATGAGTTTATAGATATAATTGAATGGCTGGACACTACTAATGATACTATTGTACATCGATTTGAACGGTATCAAAATGAAATTAAAAACAATGCCAAACTCATTGTCCGTGAAGGCCAGACCGCTGTTTTCGTCAACGAGGGACAGCTTGCGGATGTTTTTAAGCCGGGGACCTATACTTTGAACACAAAAAACTTACCTATTCTAACAACGTTGAAAGGTTGGAAGTACGGTTTTGACAGCCCTTTTAAAGCTGAGGTTTATTTTGTGAATACCCGTCTTTTTACTGATGAAAAATGGGGAACTAAAAATCCCTTCATGCTAAGCGATGACCGTTTCGGGTTGGTTGAAATTAGGGCTTTTGGCACCTATAGCTTTAAAATTAGCGACCCAGGTAAATTTGTGGTCGATGTTGTGGGGACCGATGGTAATTTTACGAATTACGAGGTCAATGAGCACCTTAAAAGTCTAATCGTAACCCGGTTCACGGATACGGTCGGCGAAGCTAACCTACCTATAGAACTTTACGCAGCCAATACCAGTGAACTTTCAGAAACCTGTCAACAGGTGATGCAGCCAGAATTTGGAAGGGTGGGGATTGAACTGGAGAAATTTTATATCGAAAATGTATCCATGCCTGAAGAGCTGAAGAAAGAGATTTTTGAATACAGTCGTCTGGACAAGTTGGATATGACCAAGTTGGCACAGTTTAAGGCTGCCAAAGCTATGGAGGCGGCCGCCAAAAATGAAGGTGGTACGGCCGGAGCAGGAATGGGAATGGGAATGGGCTTTGTATTGGCGCAACAAATGGGAAGTATGATGGGGCAGCCCTCTGGACAACCTTTTGGCGGTCAAGCCCAACAAGCACAATCAGCTCCACCCCCAAATCCAGTTCAAGTGAGCTATTTTTATGCAGTAAACGGACAACAATCTGGCCCAGTGTCCTTTGATAGATTAAAAGAA
>CAJQMW010000373.1 GCA_905479535.1 uncultured Maribacter sp.
AGAAAATGAAGATTTTCACAAGCGACTTTCAGAAACTATAAATACCGCCATGTACAGCGGTAATAATGCACTAATGGTGCTGGAGGAAGGTTCTAAAGAACCTCGTTATTTTAGTAGGGATTTAATGTGCCCTACCACGGGAATCTCCTATCCTACCCCTGAACCCAATACATTTTCTTTTAATTCACCCAAAGGCATGTGCAACCATTGTAGCGGCCTTGGGCATGTTTACGAAGTGAACGAGAAGAAAATTTTCCCTAACAAGAAACTATCTATCAAAGGTGGGGGAATAGCACCACTTGGGGAGTATAAAAAATCATGGGCGTTCAAGCAAATAGAGACCATTGCCCAGCGCTATCAATTTGAGCTTACCGACGCTGTTGGGAAAATACCCAAAGAGGCTTTGGAGGTATTACTGTATGGTGGACAGGAAAGTTTTGAGGTGGATTCTAAGACGCTCGGCGTAAAACGCACCTACAAAATTGATTATGAAGGTATTGCCAATTTTATTAAAAGTCAATTCGAAACCGCTGAATCTACTTCTATAAAACGATGGGCCAAGGAATATATGGATAAAATCAAGTGTCCCACCTGTCAAGGTTCTAGATTAAGGGTTGAATCGCTCTACTTTAAAATAGAAGATACCAACATTGCGCAATTATCGTCGATGGATATTGGGGAGTTGGCCGATTTTTTTGATGGTCTAGAAAAGAAATTAGAAGGGAACCAACTAAAGATTGCGGAAGAAATCATTAAAGAAATCCAAACAAGAATACGTTTTTTGCTAGATGTTGGATTGGACTACCTGTCACTCAATCGCAGTTCAAAATCCCTATCAGGAGGCGAGGCTCAACGTATTCGGCTTGCCACACAGATAGGATCCCAACTGGTAGGTGTTCTTTACATACTTGATGAGCCAAGTATCGGGTTACATCAGCGCGATAACAACCGACTCATAAAATCTTTGGAGTCCCTACGGGACATTGGAAATTCTGTCATTGTTGTGGAACATGACCGTGATATGATAGAGCGCGCGGACCACGTGATTGACATCGGCCCCAAGGCGGGCAGACACGGTGGGGAAATTATATCGGAAGGCACCCCTGAGGAACTGAAGAATTATAGTACAATTACCGCAGATTACATCACAGGGGTACAGGAAATAAAAGTCCCTAAAAAAAGACGAAAAGGGAACGGTAAGAAAATAAAGTTGACCGGCTGTACCGGTAACAATCTAAAAAATATTACGGTTGAGTTCCCATTGGGAAAAATGATAGGGGTTACGGGGGTATCCGGAAGTGGAAAATCGACCTTGATAAACGAGACCCTTTACCCTATAATGAACGCCCATTACTTTAACGGAGTGAAAAAGCCGATGCCTTATAAAAAAATTACCGGGCTAGAGCACATAGACAAGGTGATTGATATTAATCAGTCCCCAATTGGCAGAACACCTCGTTCCAATCCCGCTACTTACACGGGCGTTTTCAGTGAAATACGATCTTTATTCACAAAAACCCCCGAAGCGGCCATACGCGGATACAAACCGGGACGTTTTAGTTTTAACGTAAAGGGCGGTAGGTGTGAAACTTGCCAGGGTGGCGGCCTAAGGGTCGTAGAAATGAATTTTCTCCCGGATGTTTACGTGGAGTGCGAGACCTGTAACGGGAAGCGTTTTAACCGGGAGACCTTAGAAATACGTTACAAGGGCAAGTCCATTTCGGACGTTTTGGAAATGACGGTTAACGAGGCGGTGGATTTTTTTGAACTTATACCCAAAATACATCGTAAGTTAAAGACCATTCAAGATGTAGGATTGGGATATATTTCGTTAGGCCAACAATCCACTACGTTATCAGGTGGTGAGGCACAACGAATTAAACTTGCAACGGAATTATCGAAAAGGGATACGGGAAATACCTTTTATATTCTGGATGAGCCAACGACCGGATTACATTTTGAGGATATCCGGGTACTCATGGAAGTTTTGAACACCTTAGCGGACAAAGGAAATACGGTTTTGGTCATAGAACATAACCTAGATGTCATAAAAACGGTGGATTACATCATCGATATAGGTTATGAAGGTGGGCGCTCCGGAGGAAAACTGGTAGCAAAAGGTACACCGGAGGAAATTTGTAAGGATAAAAAGAGCTATACGGCGGAGTTTTTGAAAAAGGAACTAGAACCAAGGAAAATAAAAAAACCCAAGGTCGAAACCAGTTTAGTAAAATAATTGAATATATGAGAGCAGAGAAACATCCAAAAGGCTGGAACGAAATAAAGACGAATGATTCATGGGCCATTTTTAAAATAATGGGCGAATTTGTGAACGGATTTGAAAAAATGAGTAAAATCGGGCCCTGTGTATCAATCTTTGGTTCTGCCAGAACTAGGGAGGAGGATAACTACTATCAGCTGGCCGTGAGTATTTCCAAGAGTATTTCTGAAGCTGGCTACGGGGTAATTACCGGAGGAGGCCCCGGAATAATGGAGGCAGGTAACAGAGGCGCCAATTTAGCCGGAGGAACATCGGTTGGACTCAACATAGACCTTCCTTTTGAACAGCATGACAATCCCTATATCGACGCCGACAAGAGTTTAGATTTTGACTATTTCTTCGTTAGAAAAGTAATGTTCGTGAAATATTCCCAAGGATTTGTCGTAATGCCAGGAGGTTTTGGAACGCTGGATGAGTTGTTCGAGGCCATCACGCTAATTCAGACACATAAAATTGGAAAATTTCCCATTATTTTGGTAGGAAGTGATTTTTGGACCGGCCTATTTGAATGGATAAAAAGTACGATGCTAAAAGTCGGCAATATAAGTCCGGAAGACCTAAACTTGATAAAAATTGTGGACACTGAAGATGAAGTAGTACAGATTATAGATTCTTTTTATAAAGGTCACACCATGAGTCCTAATTTCTAATTATTACTTTGGACAAATTCCCACAGTTCAAATGGTTCATTTCGCTAGCGCTAATTTTATTGGCGGTACCACACGGCCTATCCCAATATGAAACAAAGCTGGAGGTAAGCTTAAATGATTACACCAAGGAGTTAAGTATTAAGCAAGAATTCACCTATTACAATGACTCTAATTATTCCCTGGGCCAACTATATTTCAATGACTGGGCCCATGCCTATTCCAATAAGAATACCGGCCTATCAAAACGTTTTGCGCAAGAGTTTAAAAAAAGCCTGCATTTGGCAAAGAAAAGTGAAAGAGGCTTTACCACCGTTGTAAGTGCGGTCGACGACAACTATCAAGGTTTGGAATGGGAACGCACAAAAGAAGAAGATATTCTTAGGATAAAATTGAACGAACCCTTACTTCCAAAAGAATCGACTAAAATATTCATTACCTACAAGGTGAAGCTTCCACCCAGCAAATTTACACCTTACGGTTATGATAACAGGGGCAACTATTACTTAAAGGACTGGTACCTTACCCCGGCTGTTTATGACGGTAAGTGGCATCTTTATTCCAATAAGAACTTAGAGGACCTATACACAAATATTACAAATACAACTATAGATTTCAAGTATCCCAGCAGTCTCTTTCTGGCCACTAACTTCAATAAGGTCAACAGTACTAATTTTTCTAGTGGGCAATTTGTGAGACTAGAGGGTGAAAATCGAAAAAGCGC
>CAJQMW010000374.1 GCA_905479535.1 uncultured Maribacter sp.
TGGCGGTAAGTCTTGGAAGAATACTTTGTTCGTCAACAATCTAACGGGTGCTGCGGAATTATCCATGGATGCCCACTATCCAGAAATCATGTACGCGGCCCTGTGGGAACATCAAAGGAAACCCAACATTGTCATTAGTGGGGGTAAGGGAAGTGGATTATATAAATCTACGGATGCCGGGGAATCATGGTTTAAAATACATAAGGGACTGCCGGAGGAAAAGGGGAAAATGGCGATAGCTGTTAGTCCCGCCAATTCAAATAAAGTCTATGCACTCATAGAAAGTGATTCCAATGCGGATAAAGGAGGGCTTTTCGTTTCTAACAATGGTGGAGAATCGTGGTCTATGGCAAGTGGTGATAATCGCTTGGTCCAACGTGCTTGGTACTACATAGAAGTCTTCTTGGACCCTAATGATGAGGATACGGTCTATGTGTTAAGTGCTCCGGCCCTGCGCTCTACGGATGGTGGTAAAACCTGGGAACGGCTCACAGGTACCCATGGTGATTTTCATGACCTTTGGATCAACCCGAATAACTCCAAGAATATGGTCATTGCCAATGACGGCGGTGCGGCCGTTTCTTTTGACTTTGGAGAAACTTGGTCCACTCAAGATAACATGCCAACGGCACAGTTTTATAGAATCAGTGTAGATAACTTGTTTCCGTATAACGTTTATGGAGGTCAACAGGACAATACTTCGGTGCGCATTGCAAGCCTATCAATGGGAAGAGGTAGTATCTCAGCGCAAGATTGGACCTATGCCGCCGGTGGCGAAAGTGCCTTTTTGGCCTTTGACCCGGACAATCCAAGGTATGTTTTAGGAGGCAGCTATTTGGGGACCATAGAGGTTTTGGACATGGAGACCAAAGGTTCTACCAATATAATGGCAGCTCCCATACAGTATTTGGGACGTGAAGCCAGAAATATGAAATACCTCTATAATTGGAACGCACCTATCATTGGTTCCAAACATGAACCCGGGACCTATTATCACGGAGCACAATTGGTTTTGAGAACTAGGGATATGGGAGTGACCTGGGAAGAAATTTCACCGGACCTCACCAGGGACATTGATGAAAAACAAGGGAATGGCGGTGGTCCGTATACCAATGAAGCGGTAGGAGCAGAAAACTATGGAACTTTGGCCTACATGATTGAATCTCCCCACGAAAAAGGAGTATTCTGGACGGGGAGTGACGACGGTCTGGTGCATATCACTAAGAACGGTGGAGAAAGTTGGGAGAATGTAACGCCCAAAGGCCTTAAGGAATGTTTGATCAATGCCATAGAGGTTTCGCCTTTTGACCCGGCAACGGCATACATTGCCACTACACCTTATAAGTTTAACGATTATACACCGGCTTTTTATAAAACCAATAATTATGGAAAGACCTGGACGAATATCAGTTCTGGCATTCCTTACGGGTCATTTACTCGAGTAGTTAGGGAGGATGAAAAACAAAAAGGCCTATTGTATGCAGGTACGGAGAAAGGAATGTACATCTCTTGGAACGGAGGTGCAAATTGGGAACCTCTTCAACTGAATCTTCCCGTAACTCCAGTTTTGGATCTAAAAGTGCACCGGGGAGATTTGATAGTGGCTACCTCTGGCAGGTCTTTTTGGATTTGGATGATTTGGATGCGCTATCACAATATCAACCTACCCAAAAAGGACTAAAAATATTGGAGCCTAAACCTGCCTATGCGGGTTCGTGGGGAAGTCCCTTGAACAGAAACTCAGAAAAATTTAAAGGAACCGCCCCGTTTGAAGGTGTTAATCCTGCCAACGGCTTAGTCATTTACTATGAACTTCCAAAGCTGAAAGATTCTACGGAACTTTCTATGGAAATCCGAGACCAAAAAGGAGTTTTAATTAGAACCATAAGTTCTGAAAAAGACCCTGATTACAAACCGCATAATGGCGGTGGGCCTTCACCTGAGCCACTACTATCCAAAGAGGAAGGGCTTAACCGTTTTGTTTGGGACATGGGACATGCAACAATGCCAGGTATCCCAGGAGCTTATATCGAAGCTGGTTTTGGTGGGCATAAGGCAATCCCTGGAACTTACGATATTCAATTAAAAGTAGGAGGCGAAACAGTAACTACAAAAGGGGAAATCAAACCTGTACCCACTTATGAGACCAGCCCTGGACAGTATGAGGAATACGACGCGCTTATGTCAGAAATGGAGCAAAAAGTGACCCAAATGCATAACATGGTGAATACCCTTTATGACGTTCAGAAGGATTTAAAAGAAGTGCTGAAAGAAATTGATGATAGTGGCCTTAAAAAAGATGGTCAAAAGCTTTTGGAAAAAATGATGGCTTGGGATGAAGATATGATCCAACGTAAATCAGAAGCCTATGATGATGTAGAGAATTTCCCAAATAAATTTACTGCGGAATACCTGTTTCTTATCAACCAAACAAATAGCAGTATTCCCCGTGTGAACAAATCTAATTTGGAGCGTAAAAAGGAATTGGATCAACAATGGACAAGTTTGAAATCCAGAGCGGATGAATTAATGAACAATGACATTCCATCCTTTAATAAAAAGCTTTGGGATTCGGGAATCGGGGCGCTACGTATTTAAAGTTTTAGCTAACTTTGAACTTGTGTAATGTCATACTGGGCGCAGTCGAAGTATGAAAACCTAAACACTAAACTTGGAAATTTACCGATACATAAAAGCCCTGCACCTTATTTTCGTAATCACTTGGTTTGCCGGGCTTTTTTATATTCCTAGACTATTTATTTATCATATTGAAGCTAATCAAAAACCATCCCCAGAAAAGGAAATTTTAAGCAAGCAACTAAAATTGATGGCCAAACGGCTTTGGTACATCATTACATGGCCATCGGCTATTTTGGCAACTATATTTGCCATTTGGCTACTGATATTAGTGCCACATTGGCTACAACAACCATGGATGCATATAAAGCTGGCATTTGTAGTCTTACTAATAGCCTATCATCTTAGGAATCATGTGATTTTTAAGAAATTTCAGAACGATGATATCCGGTATACCTCCAACTATATGCGCATCTGGAACGAGGGCGCGACATTAATTTTGTTCGCCGTTGTTTTCTTGGTCGTTCTTAAAAGTACTTTTAATTGGATTTTTGGGGTTCTTGGTATTCTTGCTTTAGGGATCTTATTAATGTTGGGTATAAAACTCTATAAACGAATTCGAAATAAGAATCCGGAAGCATAGGAAGTTTAAGTTCAAATATAAGTATCAAGCTCAATTAATATCTGTTTCCATCAAGTGCATTTTTCAACATTAATTCAAAGCAATTTTTTAAAATATTGATTTGTTTTCAGCCTTATTTTTGAATTTGAGCTTGGCACTATCGTTTGACTCTAGTTTGGTGCGATATTTGTTAACTTTGAACGAAACACCAGTCCCTTGCTCAAAAAAATATCCCTAAGGTCACGTATTTTCATAGCCATGATTTTTTTGGTGTTACTGGCTTCCGTCCTGATTTTGGTTACGACCATTTTCCAATTTCAGGAAATAAATCGGGATTACCATCAGGACAGGATGGAGCGAAAGGAAGAGCAGATTCGACAAAGCATTGACCTTGCCATTCAAAAAACAACCTATCCCGTCACTACCGAAAACCTGGGACTGATTTTCAAAAATGAAATTTACGAGATTGCGGTGGTTCAAAATATGAACTTCAATCTTTACAGTTTGGATGGACAACTCATAAAAAGTTCAAGGCCAAAGTTTGAGAACGATTCTATATCCATGTGTTTGGATGCTGAGATTCTCAATAAGCTAGAGTCTAGTGTAGATAAGCGCTATGTAGAGGAGAATGCCGCCGCAGGGGATAAGTACCAAGCATCCTACACCTATATTTCCAATCAAAAATTTAAGCCTATAGGTATTTTAAACCTTCCTTATTTTGAGGATAATTCATTTAATGATAAGGAATTAAGGGAATTTCTTTGGCGCTTGGGAGGGGTTTATTTTTTGATGTTGTTGATTGCAATTGCATTTGCCTTTTTTATCTCTAAATATATCACACGATCTTTAGAGACCATTTCCGATATGATGGAACGAACCGATTTAACGCGTAGAAACGAAAAAATCTTTATTGACAGCCCTGGGGAGGAAATAGAAAAATTGATTTCATCCTATAACGCAATG
>CAJQMW010000375.1 GCA_905479535.1 uncultured Maribacter sp.
GGTCATTAAAAGAATATGGTATTGCCCAAAGAAATTAAAGCGCCTATCAATTTGATCGATTGAACGGAATTCCAACACTAAAAAACACCCTTACCCTATCGATATCGTTGACCCAGGATACATCAAGATTTACGGGGCCCATGAATGAGCTATAAGAAATAGTAGCACCCGCAGACATAACAAGGCTGGTTTCTATCCTATCTTGCCAACTGCCCTGAGGAGAAAAGACGCTGTCCACATAATCATTAAAATCATCGAATCCGATCGAGGTAATGCTATAGTGAGGCGTTATATAGAAATTATGGGATGTGTTGAATTGAACACCAAGATCGAGTTTCACGAATTGACTTACATTCAGTTCATCTTCATTTAATCCCAAAAAAGTGTAACTTTCCTTTCTGGGGTTTACTAAATTTCCGCCTAAAAAGTAGTTGGCGGCGTATCCAAAATCCGCAAAAGATACATCATCGGTCTGAAGTTGATCCTCAAAAATGAAATTGGCGGAAGCACCAATGAGGCCTGTGACTTTCTTTTTTAAGGCGATTCTTTTTTCATAATCCAGGCCTAACTTGGTAAAGCCGTTGGTTGCTCCCTTAATATCGGTATTGGTATCCGCATAAAAGTCAACGTCTGCATATTGGAGTATTGACCTGCTTAGATTCGCTTTCAAATAAGCTCCTCGTGTGGCGTTGAATACCTCGTTCATACTATTATATTGGTAATGGGCGTTTACCTCGATAGTACTAAAATAATAGCGGCTAAGATCCAACAAATTGTCGTTAACCTCAGGGTCGACTTTTGGTTTTATATGGGCATATTTGTAGTTTATACCCATACCAACATAGCTTTTTATAGAATTTATATTTCTGTTAAACTGATTATCAAACTGAATGAAACCATATTTTAAGTCATCGGCAATTTGCCCATCTACAAAAAGTTTTTGGTCTAACCGTTGCCCCAGGGCTTCAGACCTCCACCACCACTTTTTTTTGAAACCATAATTTTTCTGATACTGTAATCGAAAGCTGGGCTGCTCCGCAATATCTAAATTTACAAGAAATCGGGAAGCTGGCGCTATGATATTCCTCCCGGTATAATTCACAATTAGGCCCACCCCCCGATAGGTGTCATAATGTAGTGCTCCTTTTACCTGATTTGGGGATTTTTCAAAACCATTTAACCGTATCCCTGTTTTATCACCTTCCACAACTGGGCTAAAGGTAACTTGATTGAAGATGTTTGTAGCCATAGCCCTTTTTATCCCAGCCAACAAAGTTTCTATAGTGTATTTTTTATGACCTAGGATATTTGTTCTTGCTTTTACAAGATCCAGATTAGCTTCACTGATCCCTTTATAAATGACAGTATCTATAACAGACTCCTTTTCTACATAAGGTAATTTATGGGTCCTTTTTGGATACTCTTTTAATTTTGCCGCTAGATCCACGAGCGCATCCATTTTCTCCAACAAGGCAATTTTACCCAATTCATAGATTTCCTTACTTTTTGCAAAATCTCCCGTAGAATAAGTTATATAGGGTCGGTGGTCTAGTAGAACATCACTGAGTTTTTGATTGCCCGGGTTTTTAATATTGCTGACCAACATACCGGTCTGAAAAAGCAAATTTGGGATATTGTCCAGTTTTTCAATAGGTAACATACCCCCACTAACATCACTACCTATAATAAGATCGGCGCCCATATTTTTGGCTATATCCGCTGGAAAATTATTAAGTATTCCCCCATCTACGAGCAAGGTATTTTTATAGACAACCGGTTTAAAAATACCAGGTATCGACATACTGGATCGCATCGCCTTCATTAAAGATCCATCTGCGATAATCACCTCTTTGCCGTTTACAATATCTGTTGCTATGGCCCTGTAAGGAATAGAAAGGCTGTCAAAATTCTTTACCTTATAAGCAGGGTATGTTAATGCAGATAAAAAAAGCCTAAGATTCTGATCTTGCAATAAGGAGGAATTTACTTTTGGTTTACCTTCTCTGATATCGAAATCGACCAGATACTTGTTAAATTCACTTTTTTCTTCCACACTTACATCCCTCAGATCAATATGTCCACCCAGAAGTATGTCCCAATTAGCATTTTTGGCCAAGTTTGCAATACTATCTCCGGAATAGCCCATAGCATATAGACCCCCTACCACACTACCCATACTTGTGCCTATGACAAGATCGGGTACAATGCCCAATGAATCCAATGTTTGCAATAAAGGAATATGCGCAAGACCTTTTGCGCCGCCGCCACTTAAAACTATTGCTACTTTGGGTTTTTTATCTTGTGCCAAAAGATGTTGAGGTAGCACGGTGATAAAAGAGATAAATACAAGTCGCAGAAGTTTTCCCATTTTCATTTCTCTTGGTAAGCACCCGAGGAATACGTTAATTCATAGCTATGGGTGTAGATTTCAAACACAATGCCGAAAGGATCTTCTACATAGACCATTTTAAATGGCTTTTCGTTCGGGTAAAATTCTCGAATGGGCATACGTTGTTAGCCGCCATAAGCTACGATTTTATCGACTAAATTCTCAATATTCGGATCCTGTACACAAAAGTGGAAAGGACCTGTATTGAACGGATTAAATTCTGGTACCCCTTTCACTCCGTTAGGAAATGAAAATAGTTCAATTCCTATTCCATCAGATCTGGACATATGAGCAATTTCGAATTCATCCCAATTTTCTCCAAATACATCTATACACATTTGTCCAATAGCTGTATCTCTTTCTTTTTTAACTTTTGATGGTGGCATAATAACATACCAACCCATCACTTTTTGATAAAATTCAACTGCTTTTTTAATATCCGGAACTGTAATTCCGATATGGGAAAATGATCTTGGATATTTAGATTCTTTCATGATACTTTATGAACTCGTCTTGAGTTAATGTTTGGAACCGAGAATGAAGGCTTTTGTGGTCTGATGAAGCCTTTTTTTGGTTGCATAGCCATAGCTACGGAAGTTAAAAATAGCAAAATCAGGACGCAAAATGCGACCCAGACGTTACGGGGGTAGGTAAAAGATTCACGCTCCACATATTTCAATTGTTTCCCTCCAAAATCGCCGATTTCACTCTCGGCTTTACCGATGATTTCAATGGCCGTTCCGTTTAGTTTCCAAGTTTTTTCTTCGGATAAGTTTTTCCCTGAAAATTGTTTTTTTATGGTAACGGTACCATTGGTTTTAAAATCGAGTAAAAAGAAGCTGTCACCTTCGCCAGTGTTCCCCTCCATATTACCTTGTAGTTTACCAATATCAGGTAGATCGGTTGCTAGTTTATCAATTTGGTTTGTAGAGCGTTCAAAAGCGGCATCTGTAATTGGATACTCTTCATAATCCGCAGCAAATAAACTTACCGAGGTTAGTATGAAGGTGCATAAAAGCACCTTACATTTTGTAATTTGATTTTTCATGGCTTTATTGCTTATTAGAATTTGATATTTCTTGAAGAAGTTGCTGGTCAGGATTGGAATGGCGTAGTCTTTTGTTTTTAAGCTTTTTATTAAAATGGATATAGGCGTAGATTCCATTAGCCGCAATACTTAGTATACCTGCCGCCAACATTAAGTTTTCATTTCTTGGCAATGGGATCACATGTGCTTCAATGAACCGTGGAGCGGTAAAATAATACATAAACCATGCGGCAAGGGTAAATGCCCGTGCTTGTAACCAAGTACCTTTTGTAATTAATAGTGCAGGAATAGTACAGGAAAGCAGTACTAGAAACTGGGTAGCCGCAGATCCTGGAAAATTAAGGTACACGAATACAAAATTCCAAATGTCGTAGGCAATGATCCAAAAGATGGTCATGGCCGGCCATACCATATCTTTGGTTTTGCTGTTCTCGATATGGATGCCTTTCCAACCAGAAATTGTAACAATGGATAAAATACCGGCAATACCGTTTAGGCTATTGGCAAGAAAGCCCATAGATAAATCTTGGTTTACAGTTTCGGCAATGTTAAGGGCTAAAAAAGCCATCGCAACAAACTTCGCATAGTTTTTATCGCCTAACTTGGTATATCGCATCAATGTAAACCAAATCACGGCGAAGACGACAGAGTAAACCTTGACCCATTTGAACCAATACGTAACTCCTTGACTGTCCCAAAGAGGAATTAATGCAAAAGGCAAAACAAAATAGAAGACAACGGTGGCCCATTTGTATCTTCTAAATAGTTCGTTAAGACCTAAAAGTACCAACAGCATTACTATCCAGTGTACTGCAGTACCTGTTTTATTCCATTTTTGGATTACTCCTGCATAAGAGTCACTTTTAAAAGAAAGCGTTCGATCATCAACCAGTTCCAATACAGCATTGTCAAAGTCATTTATTTCATCATTTATAGTACCTTCTATGGTAAGTAGGTTTCCTTTAAGCTCCCATTTTTTTTCTTCAACAAGATTATGCCCTCCGTATTGCTTACTAACGGATACGCCTCCGTTATCTTCAAATTCTAATCGGTAAAAAAGGCTTCCTTCTCCTGCCTTACCATCAACTATTCCTTGCCATATTCCCATTTGGGAGACGTCAAGGTTATCTGATGGAAAAGCAATTGATATCGAAGGCTCCAACGATACTTCTTTTTCTTTGGTCAACGTCAAATCATTGGTGGTAAAAGACTCAAAAAGAAAGAGTCCTATTACACCGAGTATTGCAATACCGATAAAGCCGAATTTTTTCACAATCTTATTTTTTTTGGGAATGGTGCCTCCAGCGACTTTTGAGGAATTTTAACGTCGCTGGTAGGCATCATTCGCAGATTATTTCTTCAGGGGATTCATCATTCCCGTAGTTAGGGTAAACCTAAAGTTCCACTGTGGCCCATAGAGGTCGGGAGATTCAGCGTAATATTGGGTTTCGTAACTAAGGTTTACAGGTAACCTTCCAATCTTCATGGTTTTCATAATTTATATATCTAACAATTAGTCTGTTGCTAGTTTGTCTTTTCAACCTCTTTTATATGGGAAGCAAGCCACCATTGCATGGTTGAAGAAACCAATTCGCTAGCGTCCTGCTGTACAAAATGGCTGGCGCCCGGTACAGTAACCAAGGTCATATCCTTCTCTAACCATTCCCATGTGTTATTTAGACCACGGGCATTGATAGCCCAGTCGTCAAGACCATGAAAAATCAATACCGGCATTTTAAGTTTTGGCAGCGGGTTCTCTTGCGCCTCTTTCCACGCCTTATCATATGGTTCCCTTACGTAGTTTGCCTTGTAGTAATTGAGCATTGCGGTAAAATCCGATTTTTTATAGGCCGCTATATATTGCGCCCGTGCTTCTGGATCCTTTACCCAGTAAGAAAGATTTTCTGCGCTCATAGGCTTACCAAATAAAATTGTTGGATCATCAGGTTTTCCGTTAATAAAACTTCTGGCGTAACTACTGCTTTCTTGCTGTACAGGATTGGTTGCCAATTCCCGACGCATTCCGTTGGGATGGGTTACATTTAGAATTACCAGCTTATGGGTCATTTGAGGCAGATGTATGGCAAATTGCCAAGCCACTGCACCACCCCAGTCATGGCCTACGATAATTGCTTTTTCCTTACCGAAATGATGAATTACCGCGGCAACGTCTCCAACCAATTTTTTCATAGTATAATTTTCAACACCTTCAGGCTTGTCACTTTTGTTATAACCTCTTTGATCTATGGCCACTACATGGTAGTCCTTTGATAACACTTCCATTTGCTCGCGCCATGTGTACCAATAATCCGGGAAACCGTGGATCATGACCACAAGCGGTCCTTTTCCAAGTTCTGCGTAATGAATTTTAACACCGTCCGAATCGGTATAACCATGTTTTACATGTTTTAAAACTTGTGAAGCCGCGTCTGTTTTTGTTTTTGCATTTGCCTGGGATTTGGCTTCGGTCGTAAATAATAGTATACTTCCGGTAAGGAGTAACGTTGCTATATTTTTGATTTGTTTTTTCATTGTTCTAAATATTTAAAATAATTGTTTATG
Organism: uncultured Maribacter sp.; assembly: GCA_905479535.1. Lineage (GTDB taxonomy): Bacteria > Bacteroidota > Bacteroidia > Flavobacteriales > Flavobacteriaceae > Maribacter. Next base: position 6,000 of record CAJQMW010000375.1, read on the forward strand.
ACTATCGGATTTGTTACATAGCCTTTTTTGTAGTCGGCACGTCGATCAAGTTATCCTCTTTTTTTTCCGGATCATACGATTTACGACTAAATTTAGGCCTACACACCCCTTGATCCCCTCTTTTTAGAGGGGAAACGATTTCTTCCCTCCTAGAAAGGAGGGATAGAGGGAGGTGTTTTTTTTACAAAACTTAAAAGTTCACTTCATGTGCAAACTGTCCGATAGTCATATAATTGTTTACGCAGTTTGGCTTTCCATACTTTTTAAGGGCAATGGAATCCCTTCCTTTTTAGATTTGTAGTACTTCATTACCCACCAGATTCCGTACGGTACGTGCAACACCATATTGATGGCTCCCCATGCATATAGCACGGTATCATTTGCCCAGGCACTGGAATCCATTAGCGGCGTGAAGATGTCATAGGTAGACCTTATCAATATGTGGAATGCCAAAGTGTACACCCTAGCGGTAACATAAAGTTCTGGACGTTTTTTAATGATAGGATAGAGTTCTGCCGCTATTAGAATGGACATAGAACTGGCGAAGAAACCTGTATTCTCTCCGTATACGAACGCTAGGTTCCAGGTGGTGTAGAGAAAGTTCCATGCGAATGTGGTATAGGCCAATAAATCGCCTGGTGCCCCTTTCGAAAATCCCCAAAATCGTTGTTTTATGCCTTTGTACTTTGGCCAAGGAATGGTTATGCAAAGCACCACACCAGCGATAGCATTGAAATAATTGCTCGTTGCAAAGTCTTTCATCGTAGCTTCCGCAATATTTAAGAACAATACTCCATATAGTGTCCAAAGCACCCAATCTTTTCTAAAAAATTGCCACCAACCTTCCTTTTTGTATAGGTGGGCAATTCTTGCAAGTCCAACAACAAATGCCGTAGGAACCAATACGCTAACCGTCTTTGCCCACCTAAACCAACCAAAAAGATTTTCCTTCCAGAGCGGAAAAGTAAATAAGGACAATATCCAGAAAACTAGGGCAAATTTTGGATGTTTTCTGTTGAATTCTACGAAAAGGAGTAGAAAAACGGTATACCCCACCATCGAGATTATATATTGCCAAATAGGTATTTCCATAACCTTGATTTTTTGGTTAAACTTTTTATTATGGCACAAAATAACGGTGGGAATTTTATGGGGAGGACGACTAGGGTCATGTCTTTTACATGATTTTGGTCATCAAAATTAATTGCATGGTGCCACATCTTTGCAGTATAAATTTTAGCAGGCACTTTATTATATATAGATGAAAGATCGGATTGGAATATTTTCGAAAAACGCAATCAAAATAACCATTGCGTTTTGGCTTATGATATTTTTTACATCGTATACCTATGGCCAAGAACGTGAAATACGTATCGCTGAAGCATTGGAATTAAGCTATAAAAACAACGAGAAAATAAAACGATACTCAGAACGCGTTCAGCAAAAGGTCTATGAGGACAAAGCTGCAAAAGGCCATTTTCTACCTTCGGTAAATGTTTTGGGCGGATATACCTACTTGAGTGAAAACATTGAGGTTAACACATCTCAAATCGAAAGCTCGTTAGATGGTCTGGGTGCTAAATACGGGGCTGCTTTTGTAGAAGCGTATGGTGATCAGATAGGTCTATCGGGTGTATCGGCAGAAAGTACATTTGCAACTCTAGTAAGCGTTTTAGGACAATTTCCGGCATATCCCAATCTTATTGTCGACAATCAACAAATTCCAACAGCGGCTATTATCGCAACACAGCCTATTTTTACAGGTGGAAAAATCATTGCCGGTAAAAAGTATGCGAATGCTGAATTGCAATCCTCATACATCGAACTACAACAGGTCAAAGACGAAATAGCCAACGAACTCATTGACCGTTACCTTACGGTAGTCCTTTTAAAACAGGTCATAAAAACACGCCAACAGGTTTATGAAGGGATGCAAATACATAAAGAACAAGCTGAGCGTGCCATCCAATTGGAAATTCTTCCCAAACATGATCTGTTGAGGGCCCAGGTAGCTGTTGCCAATGCAGAAAAGGAGCTTAACAATGACACGAACAGCTTACAAGTGGCGGAAATGGCCCTACGTACTACAATAAATTTGCCAGATTCCGTACCCTTTCAGGTAACCGATAGTATTGGCTACCAAGATCTTTATTTCGATTTTGATGAACTTCTAAATGCTGCCAACACCGGGCAACCGATTTTAGAGTTGATCGACCAGAAAGAAGCTATGGCGAAGCAGGCCCATGTGGTGGAAAAATCTAAATTCATGCCCAATATTGCCGCCTTTGGCTCCTATAACATGTTCCGCGAGGAGCTTCCCATAGTTCCCCCAAAATTTATTGTTGGCGTACAGGCGCAGTTCAATATTTTCAACGGGTTCAAGGATATTAATAAATTGAAAGCCAGTAGGCATTTACAAAAGGAAGTGAAAAGTGCAAGAGAATACGCTACACAACAGATTCACTTGCTCGTTAAAAGTAACTACACAAATGCCCTTAATCAGCAAAAATTATACAATAGCCACGTAACTACTGTTGATCTGGCCAAAGAAAATCTTAGGATCAATACGAGGCGCTTTGAAGAAGGCATAGGCAAATCCATTGATGTTATCGATGCTACATTATTATATGAAAAATCAAAAATAGAACAACTGGTAGCTTTGGATGGTTATTATAAAGCCATTGCCAATTTATACACGGCAATAGGAGAGCCCGAAAAAATAATCCCAATACTCAATTAATAATCATTACCATGAAAAAAGCTTATATCACATTATCGATTCCCATACTGATCATTCTATTTGCAATTGTATATTTTATTGTTCGGGCAAATTCTCCAGAACCGGAGATATATTCGGGGATTCTCGAAACTACAGAGGTAAACGTATCATCCGAAATCCCCGGAAGGGTAAATTCCATATTAATTGAAAAAGGGAATTCCGTAATAAAAGGTCAGGTTTTGGCAACACTGGAACCAGATATTCTTGATGCAAAAAAAGGGCAAGCGCTAGGCCTGGTAAAAGCAGCTCGTTCTTTGGCAGAAAAAGCGGAGTTCGGAGCGCGTACGGAAGAAATAAGCGCCCTTCAAAATCAATATCAGATGGCCAAAAGTCAGTTCGATTTTGCTGAAAAAACCTATAAGAGGTATCAGGCACTTTATGCCGATGATATTATCTCCAAACAAGAAATGGATGAACTACAATTTAAGTACGATGCTGCCAAGGAACAGATGAATGCCGCAAAATCTATGTGGGAAATGGGTAAAAGCGGTGCCAGAAAAGAAGATGTCAAAGCAGCTTATGGGAGCTATGATCGCGCAAAGGGTGCTTTTCAAGAAGTTGAAGCGTACTATGATGAACTGCAAATTATTGCCCCCACTGCGGGAATAATCAGTAATCAAATTGCAGAAGAGGGTGAGGTCATGGCGGCAGGCTACCCAATTTTAACGATACAGAAACCAGAAAAAATTTATGCCATTTTCAATGTTAGGGAAGATAATTTGCCAGATTTTAAAATGGATAACCTGTACAAAGCAAAAATACCCGGTTTAGGTAATGAAGAAGTGAACTTTAAAGTTACCTATATATCTCCTATGGCAGATTTTGCCACATGGGTTCCTATAAAGGCCAAGGGCGAATATGAGCTTAAAACTTTTGAAGTCCACCTAAAACCGCAAGAGCGCATTGCAGAGCTACGACCGGGAATGTCCATTCAGCTATACAAATAAGAAATTATGCTAAAGAATTGGCCTTTATATACTGTTTTTAAAAGGGAAATGCTTCGGTTGGCAGGCAAGAAGTCCACAAGGAATCTTTTTATCATCATTCCGGTCGTCGTCTTCTTTTTATTGGGGTCAATTTACTATAAGGGAGTACTGAGGGAAGTAGCCATAGCAGTTTATGACAATGATAATAGCGCATTAAGCCGTACCTATATTCGCTTTTTGGAATCCTCGCCCAATTTGAAGGTAACCCACTATTTATCTTCAAAAGATGCCATTGAAAATACATTTATTGAAAACGAGGTGCAAGGGATATTCTATATTCCAAAGGACTTTCATAAAGATGTCCTTAAAAATGTGCCGGTTCAAATAAAAATATACACCAATTCTACCAACATTGTTTTTGGAAACCTTTTGTATAGATCTGCTTTACAAGTTACCCAGCTGCTTAGTGGTGCCGTGGTGGTTAAGAGAATTGCCCCTTTAGGTATCGACCCCAGCAAAATATCGGGTACAGTGCTTCCTATAAATGTAAATACCAGGGTTTTGGGCAATGCCCAATACAACTATGTCTATTATTTACTACCTGGGCTAACTACGGTTATACTGCAAATGATCATTTTTTTGGCCGCCTCAAGAGCCTTTAACAATGAATGGAAAGAAAAAACCTATCCTCAATTATATGCCGCATCAAATGGAAACATACTGACCATGATTTTGGGTAAATACTTCGCGTATTTAGTATACGGGTTGGGCTTATGCGGACTAATATTTGCCATTGTATTTCCCATTTTCGGGATACCTATCTATGGAAATATTGGATACCTCTTAGCGCTATTGTTACTTTTTCTTAGCGTGAATATTTTGCTTGGCTTTGGGCTGTCAATGCTCCTTAAGAATGAAATAATTGCCCTTGATGTGGTAATTTTCTATAATTCGCCAGCATTTATATTTAGTGGTTTTACCTTTCCAATTTGGGCGATGCCATGGTTTAATGGGATGTACGCCCAAATATCACCATACACCCATTTTTTGACCGGTTTTCTTAAAATTTACCAGTTAGATACTCCTTTGCATTTTATAGGGCCAGAGGTATTGAAACTGATGGTCTTTCTTGCGATCGGTTTGTTGATGATCATTGGGGGCTTGATCGTTAATAGAAATGAAATTTTTGTAACACGAAAAATGAGTGCCATATGAACCTGCAACTAATATGGAGATCCATCAAGAAAGAAGCTGAAACGATACGTAACGACCATAGTATCCTATTGGTTTTATTGGTTGCCCCCTTGCTATATTTTTTGCTAATGGGCTCCACCTATATGAACAAGGATGAGGAAAAAGTAAGTATTGGTATTGTAGACCTTGATCAAACGCATGGTAGCAAGGCATTTTTGAACAAGATCAATGCAACACAGAAAGTAAATATAACCCGTGCCTATACGAATCTGTTGGAAGCCAAAAGTGGTTTATCAATGTTCGACATACAAGGATTTATAAATATTCCCAAAGGATTTGAAAAGAAACTAAAGAACAATGAAAGCACTCCTATTGGCCTTGTACTGAATAACACAAAATTCTTGTCGTCCAATGATATTAACAAAGCGGTTAATTTGGTGGTATTGGACTATGCGTTGGAGTCCCGCCAAAGATTTTTTGAGTCGAAGGGAATAAATCCATCTTTTGCCGAGATAAAAGCCAATCCCATAACAGCGCAGATCCATGCTGTTTTTAACGCGACCAATAATTACGGTAATTTTTTATTGCCGGCTTTGCTATTCCTTATTTTGCACCAAACATTGCTTATTGGCCTATCGGAGAGTGTAGCTTCAGACCGTGAAAATGAACTTATGCGTGTTGGTTTTGGAGACAGTAAAAATAATTTTCTCGATTATCTTATTGGTAAAACAGGTTTTTATCTGATGCTATATATGGCTTATATGGTATTTACTTTTTTGGTGGCATTTCCATTTTTTGATTTACCGGTAAAAGGCAGTTTCTTTTCACTGTTTGCTACGTCCTTACTATTCTTTTTTGCAACCATACTTTATGGTTGGTTTATTTCGTCATTCTTTAAATCGCAAGTTAGGGTCATGGAAGTGATGGCGTTTACAACATATCCGGTCTTTTTGGTTACAGGTATTACCTGGTCTTTTAAAGATATGCCCTTGTTTTTACAATTTATTTCGAACCTTATTCCGTTAAAACCTTTTTTTGGTTTTCTAAAGAAGCAGGCTATTATGGGCGTTGACACTCATTTATACCTCAATGAGATTGTTCACTTACTGGTATTGCTTTTAATAGGGTTCGTCGCGGCATTTTTAAGGTTCCGCTATATGCAGAGGGCGCCTAAGTCGAATCCCTCTGTACCATTACCATTGAACTAATGCCAAACCAATACCATACAACAATTTTTAACCTAAGTAAATGTTGAACTTGAAGAATAAACATCAGAACAATTTAAATCCAAAAGGTATTTACGTGAAAATTTTTTCCAAATTAGAGGAAATCGAAATTGCCCTAGAACGTATAAAGGAAAGATACTTGGATTTATCCCAAATTTCAATTTTGAGCAAGAATCTGGAAAGGTTTAATGATGGAGACACAGTCTCTACATTGGTCAAAGTCAAACCCTCGTTAGTAGGCTATTGGTCAAGTGTGTATGGGGTGGAACAGGATATTGGATTTCTAAACGTGCCTGAAATTGGAACCTGTTTCGTATTGGGGCCGTTAGCTCCCGTGTTACTGAATATATTGGAAGAAGGGAAAATACTAGGGGAGTTCGAAGGAGGTTTAAATGGGGTTTTACTAGGTTTTGGAGCAGAAAAAAGCAGGATTGCCAAATATAATGCCGCTTTAAAAAATGATGCTTGTTTAGTAGTTGTTAGGGGAACACCTGAAGAGCTAAAAAGTATAGCTGTCATATTGGAAAAAAATACGTGAAACGATGGCTTTTATATCTGAAATAGTATTTCTTACGTTGTACGGAATTTATGGTAAGGAAGTCATTTTTACCTCTATTTCCTACAGCCATGACGATCGTCATGTTTTTGTTTGACCACGTAATATACCTTTACCCCATAATATGCTGCTTTTTGCATATAAGTATTTCATTTTTTGGTACTTATGAGTTTTGTAAAAACGCTATTCAAATTGAAGTTTTTAAAAAATTCTTTATAATTTTAAGATGTGAAACACTTTTTTCGTAAAATACTGGCCTTCATTTTGACCTCCGCGGTGCTTTTTTCCACCACCTCGTTCACGGCGGACATGCACTTTTGCGGCAACAAGTTGGTGGATGTTGCTATTTTCGGGAAGGCGAAACCTTGTAAGGACAAAAAACAGCATGTTGAAACGCCGTCCAAGGAATGTTCCCTTGGTCAAAAGAGTTGCTGCAGCGACCGATCCTTTGTGAAGTCGGGAGAAGACAACCTTAGAAAAGCACAATGGGAATCGAGTGCCGAGGACATCAATTTCCTACAAACATTTTTCTACACCTACACAAATCTTTTTGAAGGCCTTGAGCTTAAAACAGTTCCCTTTATTAACTATGATCCTCCCTGGATCGAGAAGGACATACGTGTACTTCACGAAACATTCTTGATTTGATTTTCATGTAAGCCGCGATTATTGTTGCGGTAATCTGTGCCTCCCATTAGCGAACAGTCCATTGTTTGGTCATCTAGTGTCGGGGCCATTATCTGGCGATAACCTTTTGAGACCTGTATTTTATCGGAGCATCCATCCTCTGACGGCTTTATAGTTTAATTAAGAACACTAACATTTTCATACATGGAATCCACTAGAATTTATTGGATCATGAACATGGTCTGTAGACGCTGTCTAAAGGTCATAAAACATGAGCTTGAAGAAATCAATATCGAGGTGATTTCCCTTGAATTGGGAAAGCTAACGGTTGGTTCGACCAAGAAAATGGACAAAGAAATGGATGCGAAGGTCATAGACGTGCTCCACTCCAATGGGTTTGAAATCGCCAAAAGCGAAGAGGAAATGTTGGTAGAGGAGGTAAAGATCACGCTCATAGATCTTATTAAGGATTTGCCAATGCATTTAAAGGAAAAGACCTCGGAACATTTGGCAATGACCTTACATCGTGATTATAAGATTTTGAGCAAGCTGTTTTCCAAAAACGAAAATACCACTATCGAAAAGTATTTCATCAAGTTGAAGGTTGAAAAGGTAAAAGAGCTGATACAGCTGCAACAATATAGCTTCTCTGATATTGCATACCTACTTGATTATAGTAGTGTAAACCATCTGTCAAGACAGTTCAAGAATAGGACTGGAATGAGCATGACAGATTATAAGAATGCTGAAGATTGGGAGCGCCAATTCTATGACGAAATTATATAGATAAGAATGAAAATTATGCAGATACGCCGCAATCATTAAAAATAAATTTGTTAACAACTTAATACCAATAAAATGAAAAACAAAAAATTCTTACCAAGTATGACAATACTAACCGTGATATGTTTCCTGTTCGTGGGATTCAATACCCATGCACAAGAAAAATGGGTAGCTCCTGCGAGTGCCGACAAGATTGTAAACCCACTTAAAGGAGATGCCAATGCCGCTGC
>CAJQMW010000376.1 GCA_905479535.1 uncultured Maribacter sp.
CGTTAGATCTTGGGCTATGCCATTGCATACGTAGATGTCCCTGTATCAATCATTGTCCATATCAAAAACTAGTGCGCCCCAACTCCAATCCGTCCTGGCCACACCACCGTAGAATGCAATCTCCGAGAATTTGCCATTACCAACATTTAACTGCAATGAGTTTTGCATGTACTGGTTGTGGAAATCCAATCCAATTTTTCGTTTATGTATATCATATCCCTCAAAAGAAGTTGTGTTTTTGAGTCGCTCGTCATTTTCCGGCAGCATGTCCGTGACAAAAATATCTGGCTTGCCATCATTATTTATATCCTGCATATCTGCTCCCATAGACGCAAGGCTGGTATGAGAGGTCCAATTTTTAATATCCTCTATGAACTTTCCATTTCTCTGATTTATGTAAAGATAGTCCCGCTCATAAAAATCATTTGAAATATAAATGTCAGGATAAAGGTCATTGTTTACATCTCCAACAGTAACTCCTAGGCCAAAACCAATTAGACTGCCATAGATACCTGCATCCTCACTTACATCAACAAAGGTGCCTCCATCATTTCGCAATAGTTTATCACCACCACCTTTTAAGACTTCCGGAACCTCCCAATCTTTGGCTCTTAACTCTCGTTTATTGGAATAATTAAGGCTGGTAACCGGAATAAAGCTATTGTTTAGGATGTAAGCATCCAGATCTCCATCTTTGTCATAATCAAAAAAAGCGGCATGGGTTGTTGAGCCATCTTCGTCCAAATTATAAGCTGAAGCTTTTTCAGTAAATGTTAAATCCCCATTGTTTATGAATAACTCATTCTTTTGGTTATCTCCTTTTATGTTTCCGGCATTACAGACATAAATATCCAATAGGCCGTCTGAATTTAAATCTACCATTGCCACGCCTGTAGACCACGCCCTATTACCACCTACATTTGCAGCTTCTGAAATATCTTCGAATTTAAGATTTCCCTTATTCAGATATAATTTGTTCTTACCAAAGTTGGAAGTCATGTAAATATCCGAAAGGCCATCATTATTTATATCTCCAATAGAAACACCACCACCATTATAGAAATTTCTATAGGTAAATATGTTGAAGTCTTCTTTATTTTCAATTTGGTTGATGAAGCTGATTTCGGTCGTTTCCTCGTCCATAAGGCTGAACATCGTTTTTTTGGAGACTTCGTTCAGTCCCTGACTATTTTCATGTTTCTTACCGTTACAAGAAATAAGGACGCCCAATATGAGTACTGGAAATAAAAAATGTGCTAATATTCTTTCTGATTGCATTGACATTTTATTTTTTTGGAATCAGGGTATTTTCTTTCCCTAATCATTTCATGTGTCTATTCCTGTTTCAAAATTATTGGGGAGCCATTGTTAATGCCTACTATGAAGTGCGATATGCCATTAATTACAAGTTTTTCGATACTTCTAGCCTCTCCTTTGATGTTAAATTCTTGGACACCGATATGTTGAAATTCACCGTTTCCATCATTAAGTAAAATTAATCCATGTGAAGCGTCCATCCTACCCAATTGCGTGCTAATTTGGCGGTTGTTACCTACCAATAAAATATCCATAAAACCATTCTTATCAAAATCTTCCAAGGCGATATCTTGAATAGTTGAGACTTGAGCTAAATTATTAAGAGGCTTGCCTCTAAATTTACCGTCACCGTTATTTTCAAAGTACATGCTCTTTAGCTCATACACTTTTTTTTGAGTCGATTTTTGTAATTTTTCCTCTGAAAAGAGCTCGGGGACCGTTGCTTTGGAGAAATCCTTATAAGAAAGATACTTTTTGTTTAAAAAAGACATCTGTTTAGCCAACTCGTCTTTAGAAGCAAATGGTGTTTCATTTTCATTGTAAAAATATGTGACTACTGGATCAAGTGTGCCATTCTGGTCAAAATCAGAACTATAAAGGGTAATGGGCTTTTCCATACTCGCCTTAAATTTGCTATTGCTTCCCCAATTCCCTGCTACCAAATCTATATCGCCATCATTGTCAAAATCTTTTGCCTCCACAGTGTTCCACCACCCATTAGTTGATTCCAAACCATTGTTTAGTTGTAATTTCAAGCGGTTTCCATCGTTTAAGAAAATTGAAATTGGCATCCAATGACCAACGGCTATTAAATCTTTATATCCGTTGCCATCTAAATCTGTCCAAATCAAATCTTTGACATTGCCGATATCTTGGAATTCGCTCGAAAGTGTTGTGGTAACATCTGTAAAATTTCCTTTTCCATCATTCTCAAAAAGATACTGTTTTGGGCTTACTCCAAATTTCCAGGGCACTTGATCGGAAGCAATTGCAATATCCAAATCTCCATCAAGATCCAAATCTACACTTAAAACCTTTGATGCATTTACCTCTAAGCCCGTAAATTGATTTATTTGCTTTTTGAAAGTGTTATCAATATTTAAATATAGTCGAGGTGACAACTGTTTTCCAGATTTAAACTCGTTGCCGCCACTTACTACAAGTAGGTCCATATCCTGATCACCATCCGCATCAAAAAAAGTATGGGATGTGTCTTCGTTTATGGCGTCTATGTCAAACAATTGTTGTTGATAATTTATAAAAGAGGCTGAGTCTTTCTGGAGGAACAAAGAAGAAGCTTGTCTTTTAGCTCCACTAAAAAAAACATCATCCAATCCATCATTGTCTATATCCGCTACTGAGATGTTAGGTCCGGTATTCGTGTTTGTAAAGGGGACTAAAGGGTCTCTATTAAATTCTATGGTAGGTTCATCGTCATGAACAAAACTTAGTAAGCTATCTGTAGTGACTAGATATCTTGTATTTGGAGATTCTTTTTTATCATAATAATTACCGTTGGCTTTTTCGAAATCTAGATTCAGTACTTTTTCTATTTTAAGATTGGTTATTTTCTCAAATGCTCCTCCCGGCCAAATTGCATAAAGGGAATCTATAATTGAATCTTTGCCCAGGCCCACATGCATGGTTGTTGGTACAGCTGATAAATATCCTCTAGAGCTGTAATTTTCTTGTACAATTTTTCTGTTCTTTGTGTGAACGATTACTTTAGCTCCTATACCGGAGAGGTTAGTTTCAGACCCCTTAAACCGTATTTTTATAGAATGATTGTCTTCTGTTTTAGTTCCCGAATTCTCTAAGATATAGGCATTCTCGTTTACATTGTTTACGACAATATCCAAATCTCCGTCATTATCCAAATCTGCATAAACACAACCATTACTATAGGATTTTTCAGGTGCTATCCATTCTTCGCTCACGTTCATGAAAGTTAAATCCCCATTGTTTTTAAAAAAGTAGTTGGAGACCTTTTTTTCTGGCATTTCGTGAATAAAAGCCATATCCTCTTTGGACATGCCTTGGTTTATTCTTTTTTGTATGTTTTCATTGGCTATGAAATTTATAAAATCCATATCATTTGTAGCGCCTTTAATACCATTGGATATAAAAAGGTCTTTTTCCCCATCATTGTCATAATCGGCAAGCAAAGCTCCCCAAGACCAATCTGTGGCTGCAATACCACTTAGTTCGGCAATTTCACTAAAATTTGTATTGCCGAGGTTTAAATGCAGTGTATTTTGCATGTATTGAGGAGCATATCCGTTTTTTAGGTAAAACGCGTATGTAGGGTAGGGGTATTCCAATCCAGATGTCCTATACGTTTTTAAGTCTCCAGGCAACATATCTAATGAAACAATATCCGTAAGGCCATCATTATTAATATCTGCGATGTCATTCCCCATTGAAAAATGTGTGGTATGGCCTAGATTATCGGAATCTGAAGAAATTATTTCTTTAAACGTACCGTCTTGTTGATTTATGTACAAGTAATCGTTTTCAAAAAAGTCGTTGCCCACATATATATCTGGATAACCGTCATTGTTGAGGTCACTAACACCTAGTCCAAGACCATATCCTATTTTTCCTTGATAAATTTTAGAGGACGTACTGTGGTCGACAAATTTCCCACCTTCATTTTTATAAAGTCTATCTCCTGACAGTGAATCTATTTGCATACGTTGTCTACCTTTTCCATAAGTCCTATTTGGATGTACGGAGTGGTTCATTAGATACATATCTAAATCCCCGTCCAAATCATAGTCAAGAAAAGCAGCTTGGGTGGAGAATCCGGAGAAATCCAGTCCATAGGAAATAGCATCTTCTTTAAAGCTTGGCACACCGTTTTCGGAAATCCCTTGATTTACATATAATAGATTCTTGCCTTTA
>CAJQMW010000377.1 GCA_905479535.1 uncultured Maribacter sp.
AATGCCATTGCATGAAATTAAAAGGAAGTACATCGGCATTGGCCAAGCGTAAGGTGATTCGACCGGCAGTATTGGCCAAAGCTACCCCATAGGCAAATTCAGGATCTTTAAATCTTTTGTAATGGGGATAGGTATCATAAATAGTATGATATTCCCCACCGGCATTTTCGCCACCAAAACCGAGGTTCAAAGAAGGAATACCCGCATGCTGAATGAATGGCGTATAATCAGAACCTGAACCAAGCGCATAGAGTTCAAATTTATCATCTCCCCCGTTTACCATATCCGCTGCAATTCGGCGTTCTTTAACCGAGACCCCAGTCTGCGGGTCTTTAACAGATCCTGCAACTTCACTGACCATTGCCTGAAGGGAATGCGATCCTCCTGCACCCAAAAACCCTCGACCGTTGCCATCAGTATTGATATAGGCCACCACTTTTTGTTGCAATTCTTCTTTATGGTCTTCCACCCATTCCGTTGAACCGATAAGGCCCTCTTCCTCTGCATCCCAAGCGCAATAAACTAAGGTCCGCTTAGGTTTTTGGCCTTTTTTAGCGAGTTCACCTATTACTCTGGCTTCCTCCATTAAGGCGACCATGCCACTAATGGGATCATTTGCTCCATGAACCCAAGCATCGTGGTGATTTCCTCGCATGACCCACTGGTCAGGGAAATCTGTCCCTTTCATTGTAGCAATTACATTGTGGGCAGGAACCAATTTCCAATCAAAAGTGAGTTTTAAGTGGACCTTTGCCGGACCCGGACCTATATGATAAGTAATGGGCAGACCACCAAACCAAGATGCAGGTGCAACTGGACCTTCTAAGGCTTCCAATAAAGGTTGAGCATCTTCGTAGGATATGGGGAGTACAGGAATTTTTGTAATCGTAGGAGCATCCTTTCTATCCAGACGTTCGGCATTGGCAGTAGCTGCGTACCCTGGGGTAAGTACATCGCCCGGATAGGTTGGCATGTCCATAACAGATCCTCTTTGCACACCTGTCTTATTCTTAAATGCGCCTTTGGGATAAACGTCTCCACGCCCGTATCCATCATCTTGAGGGTCGGAATATATGATACAACCAATTGCACCTTTTTCAGCGGCCAATTTTGGTTTGATACCGCGCCAAGAGCCCTGGTATTTAGCAATTACGATTTTGCCCTTGACACTGATGCCCAATTTGTCCAATTCTTCATAATCTTTTGGTATGCCGTAATTCACGAAAACAAGTTCCGCTTCCACATCGCCATCCGTAGAGAAGGCATTATAACTGGGTAATAAGGCATCACCTTGAGCGGTAAACGGATCACCGTCCACCGGGACCGCCGTTAATTTTGCCGTATATTTTGTGGGTGCCGTTAGTTCTAATACCCTTTCAATTGGATAGGGGAAGAGTACTTGATACGTCTCTATCTTGGCATCGTAGCCCCAGGATTGAAACTGTTTTTGTATCCACTTCGCATTCTCTTCTCCATATTTGGTGCCGACCCAATGTGGTTCCGCAGCCAAGCGCTGCATCCAACTGTCCAAGTTGCTGGCATTTAGTTTGCTCTCAAAAGCCGATTCCAATTGGATTTGTTCCTTCGTATTTTCAGGAGTAAACCCTATGATTGATTCTTGAGCGTTTAGGGATCCTATAAAAAGAGATAGGAAAAACAAACAAATTCTAGTTCTCATTTCTGTAATGGTTTAGGTCCTTGAAAATACGAATTTTAAGTTTATTGATAGGGAAATCCAACGGAAATCAAGACCGCCTTTATGAAGTTTTACGTTGAACTATTTTCCCTTTTATTTTCAATCTCCAGTAAATAATATAGACTGTGCCAATGACAGAGGGTAGGACCCACGCAGTAAAGGTCCATATTTTTAAACCGGCCACTATGAATGCAGTTATAGAAGCTATCAATCCTGCAATCATGTGGGTTAAATGGGTCAATAACCAAGCTATTTTTTCTTCTTTGAAATTATTGTAAAAAAGAAAATTTTTGATAATCAAGAAAAGGCCTAATCCACCAAAAATGATATATAGAAGGTTATCAGGTACCTGATTGAAAAGCCCGTATACTCCATAAGCAATCATAAACAGTGAAAATATGAGCATACTCATAGAAATACTAAAATCAACGAATTCTGCTTTGTGCTTTTTGGGCGATTTAAAGGTCAATGCTCGCCGTCCAATTAAGACAAGGTAAACCGTAAACAATGAAATGAGGAACAGAAAGAGGCTTTTATGTCCCGGTAACCATGCAATCGGCATGATAATGATGCAGCTAACGATCATTGAAACGAAGAAGAATTTCCCGAGGCGTTTATGAAGTTTGCTTCCTTTTTTTACAGTCATGCTTCCAATACCCGAAACAAGTCCAATGCCGCCTAAAAAAGCGTGGGCATAAATGGCAATACTGATGATTGGTTCCATATCAGATTTTTAATCTTCCAAATTCAAATATGAAACTATTTTAAATAGATATGCTAAATTTAGTTCAATTGTTGCTTATCAATCTGAAATGCGCTTCCCGTTTTTTAGTTTTCTCAAAACGCAGCTATAATGATGATAATTCACCAAGAAGGATTTCAATGTCAACTATTAACCTATCAATTTCGTCATTCTTCGTACCATCATAAATACCCCTAATCTGTTTTTTGGTATCCACCAAAACAAAGTTCGGGGTATGGATAAAATCTTGTAGTAATCCATCGCCAACATCGTTCACCGCAAAATAGCTTTTGCGCGCTAATTCGTAAATGTGGTCTTTATTTCCAGTGGCAATATTCCATTTATAATCTTTAGCATCATGTTTTTGGGCATATGACCATAGCACCGGAACGCTATCCATTTCAGGGGTAACGGAAAGCGACAATAGCATTACTTTCTCAGTATTTAAAAAATGTTCCTGTAGTTTCTCCATATTATTGGCCATTACCGGACATATGCTGGGGCAGCGTGTGAAGAAGAAATCGGTCACGTAGATTTTGTCCTCATAATCAGCCTGAGTAATGGATTTTCCATTTTGATTAATCAAGTGAAAATCCGACACTTTATGACCCGATTCAATCCCATGAAGACTGGAATCCACTAATTCTGGATTTAAATCCGTCGGGTTATAGATGGGCATTTCTTTTCGATAAATCAATGCGTAATAGACCAATGAAAAAACAAATCCAATTAGAATCAGATAGATTCCGAATTTAAAACGCCGTTTTATTTGGAACGCCATGTGTCGTAGGTTAAGTTTTAATCTTTAAATCGCCCTAGAGAATTGATGTGTCAATTGATATATCGGCGTGTTCCCAGGCCTTGTCAAACTCCTCCCTAATTCGTTGAGCTTCATCCATCTTGCCTTGTGCTTTCAAACTTTGATATAGTCCCATTAATGACCATCCATTTTGTCGTAACACTTCCAAATCCTCTTTATAGACTTGTTCGGCTTCTTCATATTTTCCGGCTTCCAGTAGAACTGCGCCTAAATTTTGCCTTGTGGGAATATACCAAGCGGCGGGTTCCGTATATACAAGGACATCTTCAAGTTCAACAGCTTTTTTAAGGTGTTCAATAGCCTTTGGTAGATTACCATTTAAACCGGCGAGTTCCCCGGCAATGACTTCATAGGCCACTTTTCCTATAGTCATACTGTTGTCAAAACCTGCAGCGACTAAACTTTCCAGTTCCGGGTCATCAATCATTGTTTTAATGGCATCCAACTCTTCTTGGGCTTCTTTGGCGTTATTCTTTCTAATAAAGGCAATACCTCTTGCGTAATGCCAAATTAACTTCAAGTGCTTGATTTCCGCATTCGGACTTGGGGTGGTGAGAATCTGGTTCCATTTTCCAAATCGGGTATACGCCAATAAAGGTACTGATGCAAAGTTCTGTAGAAAGGGTAATGTCAATAACTCTCCTTCCGGTACTTTTTCTGCGGTTTTCTTTGCAGCATCTATGGCAACTTCACTATCGCCTAGAAGTGTAGCGGCGGACCACAAAAAATGTATGTTATGCGGATAATAGCCCAAGGGATACATTCCTTGCGAATAGCATTGGGATATATAGTCCTCATCTGCCAAAATAGCGGCTTGATTTACCTTCACGGCATCTAAGTATCTACCGACCCGTATGTAAATATGCGAAGGCATATGCACAATATGACCAGCGGCTGGCATTAATCCTCCTAGTTTATCGGCACTAGCTACGGCAAGGTCCGGCATGGGCAACTCAACCATATGAATATAATAGTGGTGGGCCCCCGGATTTTCGGGATTGATGGCAATCGCTTTTTCCAAGGCGGCTTTTGCCTCTGCGATATTTGGCGAGGGATTCCCATCTTTATCCCAATAATTCCATGGTACGGTATTCATAACCGATGCGGCAAACAGAATCTGCACATCTGCATCATCTGGAAACTGTTTAGCAACTTTGGTCATGGCATCCATATAGGCCATATTGAGATCGGCCACATCTTTGGTCAAATCTTCACTGTAGCGATGCGTCAACGCTTCAATCAGCGCTTGCTCCTTCTTGCTCGCATTTGAGGCAAATTTTATGGCCTTGGCCATGGCCTCATTGTATTTTTCCTTTCGCTCATCAAGGGGTTGTGGGTCATTGATGTTTGGTCCCAAGACGTAAGCCTGCCCCCAGTAGGTCATTGCTGCGTTAGGGTCTAACCTTGAGGCTTCCATAAAGGAACGATGTGCCTCTGCATGGTTAAAGGCATACGTAAGTCTCATTCCCTGATTAAAAAACGTCTGCGCCAGTTCTTTGTTCGTGGTAATGGTGAAATTGAGGTCACCTAAATTATCGAATAGTGGTGCAATCTGTTGGGTCGTGTCGATATCACTCAGGAGGAATTTGGCAACCGTACATTTAATGGAGTAGAATGATGCCTTTTGAGTAGTATCCAAGCTTTTTTCAGCGGATTGGGGAACTAGGAAATAAACTAAAGTTAGCAATGTAACCGCGAGAACGGCAAGTCCCATTTTTGTTTTCATTATGATAATTTTTAGGTTGTTTCTAAAACTAAACTAATGAGGGAACTTGAATTGGAAGCTGAGTAAAATATTTGATAATCAGCGTGTTAAATGTAGTGATTACCAGCGCAACTTTTGCCGTGTTTCCTGTTAAATGTTTAGAATGCTTTTACATTAAAATAAATTAATCCAATAATACTGTTTTATTGGTCTTTGCATTTTCTATCGCTGCTTGAAGAATTTTCATGGTTATCATGTTGTTTTCTAACGAGTACGGGTCAAAAGGTTCCAATACCAATTCACCCTTAATAACCGAAGCAAATACGGAAAATGGGTCGTCAAATGGCTTCGCCCTTTCCACCAATTTTACCTTCCTTTCATTATAACCATCATACCCTTCGGAAATCCGGACCATCATATCCGTTTTATTTTCAACATATATGGCACCAGTTTCCCCATACAGCTCCATGTCCTTTCTACCAATGGGCCAGTTCCATGAGGGTTCCAAGATAGCCATAGACGAGCTGTATTTTAGAATTATGGTAGCGTCATCGTC
>CAJQMW010000378.1 GCA_905479535.1 uncultured Maribacter sp.
TTTTCTTTTATCTCGACTGCGCTCGATATGACAGAAATTGATCTTGAAAATTCTAAATTTATTTACCTGAATACCCCATTAGGAAAGACCACCACGCTTTCGAATCCATTTTCTCCCACGGAGGAAATGCCAAAGAAATAATTATCAATTACGATACCATCTAACGTGAATTCGGTGACATCGCCAACATAACGACTGTTGTCCCAAGTAGGGGACGTTGTGTCCCGCCAATAGATTTTATACCCTTTGGCACCGTCGACTTTGCTCCATTGAAATTTGGCCGATGGCTCTACGATTCCGCCAATCTTAACCGTTTCCGGAGCCGGTGGTGCCCAGGCTAGTGAAGCTAAGTTAATGGCATTTACGGCCGTAAGCTTTGCTGCATAATCAAAATTGACGTGTTCCAGCACATCGCCATAGGCTATGCCGTCCTCTACGCGAATATCCTGATGTTGTTGGGTGTAGTTTTCATGGGCCTCCATAATCCGGATACCTGCAAAACCGGCATCGTTAAAGGGCCTATGATGTCCACCCCGACCAAAACGGTCCAAGCGGTAAATCATCATCGGGTTCATTTCTGGCATGTACTTTTCGGTGTTTTTATGAACGTAACGCGCCAGTTGTCTTGAAATACCATCTACTTCACCCCCGTAAAAACGTCTCGCCCTACGTTGTTCTTCGGTTTCGGTCGGTGGTACGGGTTCGGAGAAAATACGGAAGTCGGTACTACTGGTAATCCCGTCAACTCCGGTAATATTTCCAATCATATCATTATTGAAAATTCCGATGATTTCCCACCCTTGTTCTTTGGCGTAGGCGGCAACCCCGCCACCACCGAAAAGGCCTTGTTCCTCACCGGAAAGCCCCATATAGATGATACTGTTTTCAAATTTGTATTTGGAAAGTACACGGGCAGCTTCTATGGTACCCGCCATCCCACTGGCGTTGTCGTTAGCGCCTGGCGAATCGTCCGTGAAATTGGTAGGGTCGCTCACACGCGAATCGATATCCCCACTCATGATGATGAATCGGTTCGGGTGTTTGGTTCCACGTTGAACGGCCAAGACATTAACTATTTCAACATCCTTTACAATCCGCTGGTTGGCTCCCTTATTTACTAAGTCTTTCTGATAAATTAGATTCAGACAACCGTTACAAGCCTCCGATGTTTTTTCGAACTCGCTCTTGATCCAGCGTCTCGCGGCGCCGATACCTCGGGTCTTGGAAACCGTATCGCTCAGGGTATGTCTGGTACCGAAATTGGCCAATTTTGTAATATCGTTTTCAATGCGCTCCGCGGAAACGGCATCGATGATATCATAAAGGCGTTGGTCGGATTGAGCGGCTAAGGAAAGGGACAAGGCCAATAGACCAAAAAGTAATACTTTTTTCATTTAATCGAGTTTATAATTTTTGTAAAATAAATAACTGTGTACAGCACAAAACACTAAAGGCAAAACTTGCAAAGGACTTAAGGTCCAAACCGATAATGGAATCCGAACTATCCGTCCCTAAACTTACCACCAAAAGTGTTGCGGCAAACGCAAAAACACCACCGCTAAAAGCTTCTATTCTACTGATGTTATGCGATAGTTTCATAAGGTTTAAAAGTATTAAAAATTAATCGGATTTATGACTCTTTAAGTGCCACAGACCAAAAATTGGACCCAGTGCCAGAATTAAAAAAAGGTAGTTTGGTCCGATAGCTCCCGTTAACGTAGACAACAACTGAATACTTACAATGGTAATTGCAAAACCGATACAGTTTACTAAGGTCAGCCCTGTTCCTTTTAATTCGCTAGGTAATGCCGATGCTACCAAATTTGAAAATTGGGGAGAATCTGCAGTGACGGCCATACCCCACAAGCACCATACGCCCAGAAACACTGGCGATGAGGACAGAAAGAAAAGGGGAGATAGCAAACAGCACACACCGGAAATGGATAAAGCTACAAAAGCAACCTTTTTACTTCCGTAACGCTGGGAAAGTATACCGCCTATAGCACAGGAAATTGCTCCAAGCGCGATGATGATACCTGTCCATAACGGAACCGATATGCTTTCTCCGGAAATTGAATTGAAAAAGGTTAGGGCAAATGGGGTAAAGGCCCAAAAGGCATACAACTCCCACATATGTCCAAAGTATCCAAAAGCTGCTTTTCTGAAATTCACGATTTTAAAAAGGCGTGGTCCGGCAGAAAGATTGAGATAGGTGTTTTTTTTACGAAAGGGTCCGTTAGGCACCCGTGTATAGAGTAAAATTCCCCCAAAAACAGTCAAACCGGAAGTGGTATATATAACAAGACCCGGGGACCGGTTAAAATTTGAACCGTTTATTAGAAATGGCAGTGCTGTTCCCAATACCAGCGCACCTACAAGAAACCCCAAAGCTTTTCCCAGTCCTTTTTCATAATAGTCCGCAGCAATTTTCATCCCTACGGGATAAATACCCGCCAAGAAAAAACCCGTACCGAACCGCGCAGTCAATAAGCCCCATTTCGAAATGGTTTCCGTAACGAGGTACAGGTTGCAAAGTGCCGCTAAAAGTGCACAGATCATGAATACCTTGGAAGGGGAGAAGCGGTCCGCCAACATCAATAAAGCAAAAACCAGTGTACCCGTAATAAATCCAAATTGCACCGAAGAAGTAACATAGCCTATAATTTCAGGCCCCAATCCGGTTTTGACTATTAATT
>CAJQMW010000379.1 GCA_905479535.1 uncultured Maribacter sp.
TAATCCTTCACGAATAATTTTCTGGTGTGGTTGTTTAGAAATACATATAAATTCTGTTAGGGAAAAATCTTCTGGAGAAACTTCATAAAGACCCAGTTGCTCCATCTCGTCCAAATCCTTTACCATACACGCCTTAAGAAGCTGCATTGGGTAAATATCCATTGGAAAGACCTCTTCATACTGTCCGGTCACGACAAAAGCCCTGTGCTCCCCGTTCGTATTCGTGTCCAAATCATATTTCTTTTTGGGCTGTAACCAAGAAAAAGTAAGTGCCCTAGTATTAGAAACCTTATTGAATACGGGTTTGTTCCATCCAAAAAACTCATAATCATCTCCTTCAGGAATAACGGTAACTATATTGTTGTAAAAGCATAAAAACCCATCAGGGCTACTTTTAGAACCGGTCAGTACGTCTCCGTTAATCACTCTAAAATTTTCTTCATTTACACCACTAGCATATAAAAAAGTAGAAATTTCCGCACCAATTTTTGTGGCAAAGTATTTTGGCGCTTTAACCGAAGAACCCACCAAAGCGACCAGACGCTCCGCATTGAACTTTCCGGTCAACATAAATTCTCCAAGGATAATTAAGTCTTGAGGACTGATTGTCCAAACCAACTCTCCTTTATTTATGGGGTCAATTTTATTTATCTGTGTACCCACCAGTCCCGCAGGATGTGGCCCGGATACTTTATGCAATTCTATTCCGTCTAGCGATGCCAAAGGGGAGTTTGCAGCCTTCCCAACTGAAACATGCAACTTTCCCGGGGTTAGTTTCGATAGGGCATTAATGGCCGCTTGCAACTCCGCCTCTTTGCCCTGTAGCACATAATTTAAATCCGCGGCCAAAGGAGAAGTGGCATATCCCGAAATAAAGATTGCCTTGGGGGTGGTATCGGGATTGGCGATTACCTCATAGGGCCGTTGTTTGATAAATGGCCAACACCCGCCTTTCAACAAATATGATTTAATCTCTTCTTTGGATGCTTTTTCAACATCCAACTTTTTGTGCGCTGAGGTCTC
Source organism: uncultured Maribacter sp. (assembly GCA_905479535.1). Taxonomy (GTDB): domain Bacteria; phylum Bacteroidota; class Bacteroidia; order Flavobacteriales; family Flavobacteriaceae; genus Maribacter. Next base: position 1,024 of record CAJQMW010000379.1, read on the forward strand.
CTGTGTCTTATCCGCCAAAATCTTTAGCGTTAGGATTCGTCTTCTAGCGCCTCTTTCTATCTCTATGAGCTCGCCACTTACAGGAGAGACGAACAACATATCCTCAACATTCTTGTTGTAGAACAATGGCTCACCGGCTTTTACCTCGGCACCCTGTTTCACCAACATTTTTGGAGTTATTCCATGAAAATCTTCTAGATTGATTGCGTAAGCATTACTCGCTACCGCTTTGGAAGTGGTTTGTTCCGCAGCACCTACCAAATTGATGTTCAACCCTTTTTTTATTCGGATGTCTTTGGACATATACGTGTAGACCTTAGATTAACAAAATTTGGAGCGAATTTACCACTAAATGGAAAGTTTTCATAATAATTACCCCATAATTTCGGCTTTACAACGATGTTAATTTTTTCGGTATCCTTTTTGTTTACCTTTACTTAAAAATTAGCTTATTAATGCGGATATTCCTTAAACACATTTTGTGTCTCCTTTGCACCCAAACGGTACTCGCACAGGTACAAGAGGAGGTAAATTCCCCAGAGAATATTAAATCTATCATCTTTAAAGGCCCAACGGATGACCAGTTTCCCATCATCCAAGTTGGCGAACCTATTTACCTGGAATTCGATGACCTTTTGGCCAATGAACAGGACTACTATTACAAGATAGTTCACTGCGATTACGATTGGACGCCGTCGGACCTTTTAAAGTCTCAATTTTTAGACGGAATAGATAACCAACGCATCATCAATTACGAAAATAGCTACACTACCCTAGAGACCTACTCCAACTATCAATTAACCATACCAAATGAAAACGTAAGCCTTAAAGTAAGTGGGAATTATCTGTTAGAAATTTACAATAGCAGTTATGAATTACAGTTCTCCAGACGTTTTGTGGTTTACAAGGATTTGGTAAAGATTGGCACCACAGTTAAAAGATCAAGGGATTTTGACTTTCTAAACCAAAAACAAGTAGTCCAGTTCAGTATCAATTCTGGAAATTTCAGAGTGGTAAATCCCATGAAAGAGGTTAAAATTGCGATCATTCAGAACTATTATTGGCCAACGGCAATTTACAATGTACCTCCGCAATATACTTTAGGAAATGAGCTCATCTACAGATATGATAAGGAAACTTCTTTCTTTGGCGGCAACGAATTCCTATTGTTCGATACCAGTGACTTAAGGGCTCCCAGCTCACAAATTTCTAGAATTGAGGTCGACGAACTATACAATCACTATCTATTTTCCGATGAGTTCAGATATGGGGAGCCCTACACGTATTTTCCCGATATTAATGGAGATTTTGTGATAAGGACCTTACAGGGTGACAATTTCTCCAGGGAAGCAGAATATACCAATGTCCATTTTAGTCTGCCCTATACTGGAACAATTGCTTTGGACGACGTGTACATTTTTGGAAAGTACAATAACTATGCACTTACCGATACCAATAAGATGGTTTATAACGAGGACAGCGGCATGATGGAAGCTACCTTGAAATTAAAACAAGGGTTCTATAATTATAAATATGCTATTCAAGGACAGAACGGAAAACTACGCCTGAACGAAGTGAGTGGAAATTTCCATTTTACAGAAAATAATTACTTGATTTTGGTATATTACAGGGATTTTGGCGATGTGTACGACAGTATCATAGGCGTAGGTTCCGCAAATTCTAGGAACATCACCAATTAACGGAATTTATAAAATTTGGACAGCCATGGAGACCAAACCCAGCGTTAATACAGCCGGGCGTTATAAATTAAAACACAGAGGGGTAGAATGTCTTAATTGTGGCCATCCGCTGGACATAAGCCACAAATACTGTCCTAATTGCTCGCAGGCCAATAGCACAAAAAAACTCCTATTAAAGGACTTTTTTGATGAGTTCTTTTCCAACGTTATTTCATATGACTCTAGGTTGCTTAAGACATTGGCGGCACTTCTATTACGTCCCGGAAGGATAACCAAAGACTACATTGCCGGCAAGAGGACTTCGTACACCAACCCTTTTAGGTTTCTTTTAAGCCTGGCCATCATTTACTTTCTATTGATGAGTTTTTCAGGAGATTTTGAACAGTTAAACCGCTTTGGCACCAACGCCAAGGACGACCCCTTTAACTTAAATATAACGGACATTGAGGAACTGGAATTCGGGAATGAGGAGGATAGGAAAGAACTTATTGCAGGGCTGGATTCCCTTAAATTAGGAGAAAAAATTTCGGAACAAACAAGAATCAAGGATTCTATTATTTTATCGGACCCTAAGAAACAGTTTGATGCCGTTTCAGACGACTCCTTTATTTCCCGTCACTTTGGAAAACAGGAAATCTTTGTGACCTTAATAGAAAAAGACACGGTTTACAGCTTTGATGAAGCCCTTACCAAGTACGGAATAGAAAGCAGCACGGCCAATGAACTTGCCTTTAATTCTGCCCAGAGTTTGGTCAAGGTAAAAAGAGAGCCCGGGGCATACCTCAATTCACTCTTCTCAAAGCTCCCGTTTACGACATTTTTCTTTTTACCGGTCTTCACCATCTTCGTCTGGTTGGTATATATCAGAAAAAAACACACTTATACCGATCATTTAATCTTTAGTTTCCACAATCAATCCCTGTTGTTTATCTTGCTCATTATAAGCTCTTTGATAGACTCAGTTTTTGGAACGGCGAGTAGTGGGATCTTTCTTTTGATTTTTGGCATATACCTGTACAAGGCCATGCGCAATTTTTATAGGCAAGGAAGATTTAAAACTATTGTTAAATACGTTTTTCTAAATACTATTTTCGTTATTTTAGCATCAATCGGCGTAGTTCTGCTATTGGCAGGAAGCTTATTCACTTACTAGGTTCATTTATGATTACACAGGTAACAAAAGGCATAAAGATTTCAGTTCAGACTAATTTTGAGGGAACTTTCTTCAAAAATTATAAGATGCACTATGCTTTTGGCTATACGATTACAATAGAAAACCAGAGTAAAGACGCCGTTCAGCTTACCTCTCGCCATTGGAAAATTTACGACTCCTTAAATGAGATGGATACCTTGGACGGAGAGGGCGTAATTGGAAAAAAGCCGGTGATTAAACCGGGAGAATCGCACACCTATAACTCCGGTTGTTTGTTGACCTCTCCCATCGGGGCAATGAAAGGCCACTACAACATGTTGAATTTCAGCTCTACTGAAAAATTCAGGGTTCATATCCCCACTTTCAAGTTCAGCGCACCCTTTGCCTTGAACTAAGGCCTGTTAACACTAGGCCCAAAAGTGGCTTTATCGCCCTTTTTCTAGATTTCAGTGTTGATTTTTGGCCCCGTAGCCCGCTATGTTTACCCAAAATCGCCTCGAAATCCGAAAAAATCATCAAAAAATCCATGGTTTTCGTTTAGTGTTAACAGGCCCTAATTTCTTTTAATCTATTTTTTGGTTTTTAGTCACTTTCCCTTTTAGTACCTTTGGGCTACTTTTTAATTTCAAATTTTTGACCATGGGTAAAGGTGTTTTTCAAGTGCCAACAGCATTCAACGAACCAATAAAAAGCTATGCTCCGGGCACACCTGAGCGTGACGCCGTTTTAGGACAATATAAAGCTTATTACAAAGATAAAGTCGATGTACCTATGTACATTGGATCGGACGAGGTGAGAACCGGCAACACCAAACCTATGTCTCCCCCCCACGACCATAAACATGTGGTTGGAGAATACCATTTAGCCGATAAGAAACATGTTCTGGATGCCATTGAAAATTGTCTGGATTCCCGAGAAGCATGGGCGAATTTAGTTTGGGAACAACGTGCGGCAATATTTTTAAAAGCTGCTGAACTTATTGCCGGTCCTTA
>CAJQMW010000380.1 GCA_905479535.1 uncultured Maribacter sp.
AGTAGAGCGAAAAGTTGGGGATTATGCAACCGCAGGAGTAGCCGTTCACGTTGAATTGGATAATAATGGTGTTTGTGAAGAAATAGGGATAGGCCTTACCAATGTAAGTGCCGTGCCTATGCGCTTGGAAAGAGGAGAGGAAATACTTAGAGGGAAAAAAATTACAGAGGATCTTATTGAACAAGTGGGGCAGATAGCAAGCGAGGATTGTGAACCCGAATCTGATTTAAGGGGATCGGAAGCATATAAAAGATCTATCATGAACACGATTACAAAAAGAATGTTGAACAAGGCTCTTGAAAGAGCAAAACAATAAAAATCGCTATGGCAAAACATAAAGTAACAATGACGATAAATGGGGCGAGCGTTTCCGCAGAGGTGGATTCTCGTTTGCTCTTAGTACACTTTATAAGAGAAAATTTAGATATGACCGGCACCCATATTGGTTGTGATACCTCAAGTTGTGGTGCATGCACCATTTTGATCGATGGTAAGTCGGTCAAGTCGTGCACCTATTTAGCCGTTCGGGCCGATGGAGCAAATATCACTACCATTGAAGGTATCGCCGCGGATGGTACCAACCACCCACTACAAAAGGCTTTTCATGACCAACATGGTCTGCATTGCGGTTTTTGTACCCCCGGTATGATCATGAGGTCGATCGAGCTATTGGAGACAAATCCAAATCCTACGGAAAAGGAAATACGATGGGGAATTTCAGGAAACCTGTGTAGATGTACGGGTTATAATAATATCGTAAAGTCCGTTCAACAGGCGGCAGAAGAAATGTCAAAGGAAAAAGAAGCTACAGTCTAACCTCAAAATAAAGAAATTATGTTCTCATGTAAAACATCACCAGAGGTAGGCGGAATGGGTCACTCTGTAAAACGAAAAGAAGACGCGCGGTTTTTGCACGGCAAAGGTAATTATACCGATGACGTAAAATTGCCTGGCATGCTGCATATGGTAATGGTACGTAGTCCGTATGCCTATGCTAAAATTTTAAGCATCGATAAAGAAAAAGCTTTGGCTATTGACGGGGTTTTAGCCGTTATTACCGGTGAGGATTTGGCACAATACAATTTGCATTGGATGCCAACGTTACTTTCAGATTCACAAATGGTTCTACCAACCGATACCGTTATGCATCAATCGCAAGAAGTCTGTGCGGTAATTGCCACGGATAGATATATTGCCGTTGATGGAGCGGAAGCGGTAGATGTGCAGTATGAACCCATGCAAGCGGTTGTGAATCCGTTTAAGGCATTGGATGAAGATGCACCTTTGTTACGACCGGATAAAGAAGGTCAAAAAGATAATCATATTTACCACTGGGAACGTGGTGATAAGGCAAAAACCGATGCCGCCATTGCAGCCGCCGACGTTGTCGTAAAAGAACGTATTCACCTGCCAAGAATACACGTAGCTTCTATAGAAACCTGTGGTGTTGTGGCATCTTATGATAAGGATACGGAGAAAATGTTGATTTACTTGACGTCTCAAGCACCTCATGCGATTCGTACGATTCTGGCTTTGGTTGCTGGCCATGTTGGTTTATCCGAAGAAAAGATTCGAATTATCGCTCCGGACATTGGTGGTGGTTTCGGAGGCAAAGTTCCGGTGTATCCTGGTTATGTGGTTGCCATCGCAGCTTCTTTCTTAATAGGAAAACCCGTTAAATGGATTGAAGACCGATCAGAGAATTTGGTCAATGGTTTTGCCCGTGACTATCATATGGACTGTGAATTGGCAGCTACGAAAGATGGAAAAATCCAAGCCTTTAAAGTGTCGACTTTGGCCGACCATGGCTATACCGATTCTTCGGCCAATCCATCGAAATATCCTACGGGAATGTTCTCTATCTGTACGGGGTCTTATGATTATGAGCATGCCTTCGCAGAATTGGATGCGGTGTACACGAACAAGGCTCCAGGTGGAGTTGCGTACAGATGTTCTTTCCGTGTGACGGAAGCAGTACACGCCATCGAACGAATGGTCGACAAGCTTGCTGCCGAAATCGGTAAAGATCCGGCACTGTTGCGTTTTGAAAACTTTATCAAGAAAGAGCAATTTCCATATGCCTCGCCACTAGGATGGAGCTACGATAGCGGTGACTACAAAGCTACTTTGGAAAAAGCGATGGAAATGGTCGGCTATGACGAATATAAAAAAGAGCAGGCTGAAAAGCGTGCACAAGGAAAATTGATGGGTATCGGAATTTGCACCTTTACCGAAGTGGTAGGGGCAGGGCCATCCAAAGACTTTGATATTCTAGGAATCGCCATGTTCGATAGTGCAGAGATTCGCGTGCATCCTACTGGGAAAGCTTTGGCACGTTTCGGAACCAAGTCGCAAGGGCAAGGGCATGAAACTACATACGCACAGATTTTGGCAGAGGAACTAGGAATTCCTTATACGGATATTGAAATCGATGAGGGTGATACCGATACCGCGCCTTATGGATTGGGAACTTATGCGAGCAGAAGTACACCAACGGCAGGTGCTGCAGCAGCGATAGCGGCCCGTAAATTACGTGATAAAGGAAAGAAAATTGCAGCACATTTGTTAGAAGTGAGTGAAGATGATATTGAATGGGAAGTTGGTAAATACTTTGTAAAAGGAGCTCCTGAAAAATCCAAAACGATTCAAGATGTCGCCTTTGCGGCGTACACGAATTTCCCTCCGGGAATGGAACCTGGTTTTGAAGCAACACATTACTACGATCCACCAAATTTAACGTTCCCTAACGGTGCGTACATTTGTGTTGTTGAGGTGGATGAAGAAACAGGTGCGATCGATGTAAAACGTTTTGTGGCCATCGATGACTGCGGAAACATTATCAATCCTATGATTGTTGAAGGACAGGTACACGGTGGATTGACCCAAGGTATCGCTCCTGCAATGTACGAGGGAATCGTATATGACGATGAAGGAAATGTATTGAACGGCACTTTAATGGATTATCTAGTGCCAACGGCAGTAGAATCGCCACATTGGGAAACGGGCCATACCATTACGCCATCACCGCACCACCCATTGGGTGCTAAAGGTGTTGCAGAATCGCCAACGGTAGGTGCGCCGCCTGCTATTGCGAATGCGATTATTGATGCGTTATACCCATTGGGAATTAAGCATTTGGATATTCCCATCACCCCTGATAAGGTTTGGGATGCGATCCAAAAGGCAAAAGCGGAAGCATAAATACGAAGTACGAGGTTGAAAAATAAAAAGGCAAAAGCACCTCCCCTCATATGAGGGGAGGTGGCTCAAAGCGGAGGTTTGAGACGGAGGGGTTGAAGGCCCAAGCCATAATTCAAAATTCCGTACCATATAAAAAAGCGCAAACCCAAAAAGAAAGCGCAGACATTTATTAAACAGATTCCCGACTCCTCGGGAATGACAATAAAACACTATTGCAATGAAAACACAATTAGATAAATCTTTTGAGGTGCCACAAGCCACGGACCTGGTATGGGAACATTTAATAGATCCAGAAAAAATAATGGACTGTGTCCCCGGAGTTTCCGTGGATGAAAAAGTTGGTGATAACCATTACAAGGGAAAAGTAGGCATGAAATTCGGACCTATGGGTGTCAAATATGATGCTGATATTTTTTATAAGGAAATCGATAAAGAGAATAGAAAAATTATTTTAACCGGTGATGGCGTGGATTCCAAGGGTAACGGTAATGCCGAAATGATGATGACCATCAACCTTACGGATCGTCCCGAGGGCGGAGTTAAACTAGATGCGATAATGGATGTTACCGTCAATGGAAAGATTGCGCAGTTTGGTTCGCGATTAATTACTACCGTTTCGAATCAATTGTTCAAACAATTCGTTTCTAATTTCTCGAAAAAATTAGCTGCAGCAGAGGCGGCAACGGCCTAGATAGTCCCGGAATCTATAATCGGAAGCTATGCTCCCCGAGCATGGCTTTTTAAAAATTTAGCTATTGAACAAAGAAATCGAAGCGCTGATAAAAGATTTTTATGAGCACGACTACATTCTAAATGAAGAATTGGCAACTTCCATTTTCCTGCTGAAAAACTTGGAGAAACCGTTGCTTTTAGAGGGAAATCCAGGAGTAGGTAAAACCATGCTCGCCAAGACCTTAGCGGAACATTTGGGTACGAATTTAATTCGTTTGCAATGTTATGAGGGCCTTGACGTCAGCACTACCATTTACGAATGGAATTACCAAAAACAACTGCTCCATATCAAACTTTTTGAACAAGAGGAAGATAAAATGGCTTTGCAAAATCAAATCTTCGGAATGGATTACGTGCTTCGGCGGCCCTTGTTACAATCTATAAGTTCAGACAAGCCCGTGGTACTTTTGATTGATGAAATAGACCGTGCAGATGAGGAATTTGAAGCCTATTTGTTAGAGTTGCTTTCCGATTTTCAAATCAGTATTCCCGAATTGGGAACGATAGAGGCGACTTCAAAACCATTGGTCATTTTGACGTCGAATAGGACAAGGGAACTTAGTGATGCATTAAGAAGGAGATGCCTGTACCATTGGGTCGACTTTCCATCCAAAGCGAAAGAGATTGATATTATCGCCAAAAAACTTCCGAACATTGACGAAGAACTGGCAACACAAGTAGTCACTTTCATTCATAACCTCCGAAAGTCAAGCCTGCATAAACCTCCGGGAATCGCAGAATCTTTGGACTGGGCAAAAACCCTGTTGCTGATGAACCAAAAGAACATTTCTGACGAAATCGTACAAAACACTATTGGTAGTGTCTTGAAACATAAAGATGATGTAGAGTTTGTTAAAAATAAAACGGTGCAGGAGTTTTTAATGCCTATCACTTAATCCAAAACCTAACTGTTATTTCGAGCTTTTCGACTGCGCTCAAGACAGGCTCCGTCGAGAACAGGCTACAACTCTAAAAGCTTCAAGATTCCAAAAATCTAGTAATCCAATACTCAAATAATCAAAGTGCAAGCCGCAGAAAAAACATTCAAAGAACGCCTTATCGACTTTACCACGTATTGTCGTGAGCGTCAATTTGTTTTGGGTCCCCAAGAAACGGGGGATGCTTTAGAAGTTGCCGAACGCGGTTATGCGTTGGACCGGAAATTATTCCAATACAGTTTAAAGTCTATTTATTGCAAGCGAAAAGAGCATTTTGACCGCTTTGACGAAATGTTCGACCGCTTTTGGAGCCGATATTACGAAGAGAAACTGGAACAGCGGAAAAAACAAATCAAACAACTTAAAAAAGAAAAAGATACCGCTACGATTATTTTTCTGGGGTCGGAATTCAAAGTCCCTAAAAAAGAAGTCAAAGAACAAGAAGCTAAGCAAACCGTAGGCGCGAATGAAAGCATCCGTCTGCGATTCACGGACTTCTCTAAAGTCAATGTTGTCGATAAGGAAAAGTTGGAAGAATTGGCCGAGGAACTGTTCCACCAGATGAGTATGCGATTTAAAAGGCGACTCGAAAATGCAAACAGAGGTAGTATCAGTATTCGAAATACGATACGCCGCGGCGTATCAAAAGGAGGAATGATGTTAGATCTCGCCTATCGCAGGAAAAGAAAAGAAAAACGGAAAGTGGTCTTTCTGCTGGATGTCAGCGGATCCATGGATACCTACAGTTATTATTTGCTCCGTTATGTAATGGTGTTAAAGAAGTATTTTAAGAGCTTGGAGTTTTTTACCTTTAGTACGCAGTTGACCCATGTGACCCCAATGTTGCGGGCGAACAATGAGCAGCAGGTTTTGAATCAAATCGGTAAAAATGTTCTTTCGTGGTCGAGCGGTACAAAAATTGGGGAATCGCTTACAGAATTCCTTTCGGTTTACGGACATAAGTTTTTGAGTCAAAAACATATTGTGGTAATTTTAAGTGACGGACTCGAAACCGGAAATGTAACGGTACTCCGAGACGCAATACGCACTATTCGCAGAAAATGTAAAACCTTGGTATGGCTCAACCCACTAAAAGGAACGGAAGGTTACCAACCCATTCAAAAAGGAATGGTCAACGTGATGCCGCATTTAGATGCTTTCGAGTCGGCCCACAACTTGGATAGCCTTTTAAAATTGGAAAAATTATTAATGGATGTTTAACGAACTCTCCCTACAAATAGAAGAACAATTGGCCAAAGGCAAGGATTTTGCCATTGCCCAAGTAATCGACCGTATTGCACCGAGTTCTGGGAAAGTGGGGGATAAGGCCTTGATTCTTGAAACCGGGGAACTCATCGGTTGGGTCGGTGGGGGTTGTGTTCGCGGCATCGTCATTAAAGAGGCCCTTAATGTCATCAAATCGAAACGCTATAGAAGGGTACGCATTTCCCCCGAAGGTGGAACTCGTGAAACTGCAAATTATAAAGAATACGTTATGAGTTGTCAAAGCAAAGGTACTTTAGAGGTGCTTATAGAACCCGTAATCCCTCAACCAGAACTTATTGTTGTCGGTAAGTCTAACATTGCCCGTAAATTGGTGCAAATGGCTTCTGCCGCCGATTTTAAAGTTTCTGTAATGGCTACCGATGCCGATGTGCAAATGTTTCCGACGGCTAACGGCGTGTCCGAAAATGTTGATTTTTCAACTGTAAAGAGCACAGCGAATACCTATATTATCGTAACTACCCAAGGCGAGGATGATGACCTTTCCGTTAGGAAGGCATTGCAAACATCAGTAAGATATGTTGGTTTCGTGGCAAGTAAAAAAAAGGCCGAGGACATTAAGAACTATCTGCAAAGCATTGGTATTTCAAGCGATCGTATCGGTAAATTGAGGAGTCCTGTTGGTTTGGATATCAATGCCAAGTTGGCCAGTGAAGTTGCTATCAGTATTTTGGCCGAGGTTATTGATCATTTTAGAAATGGCAATGCTTCTGAAAATATGCCAGTTCATGAACCGCAAGAAGCCAGTGTGAAAACTACGCCTGCAGCGGATAAATTTGAAGAGGACTATTATATCAATCCCGTTTGTCAAGTGCCCGTTTCCAAAAAGAATCCAAAACATATTGTCGAGTATCAGGGCGAAAAGGTGTATTTCTGCTGTGATGGGTGTAAAGTTAGTTTTGAGAATAGCCCCGAGAAGTATATCAAAAATTAAAATATTCTTTTTGTTATAAGCATTAAATTGGTTTTCAAAGTCTTTTTTACAATTTTGTTAGAATTGAGAAAGGAAGTTTTTCCCATTTCCACTGAAAGTCATACTAAGCTTTCAACTAAGAGGAGTGTCAACAAGATGTTTCATCAGACAAAGCTTGTATGTAAACCCGCCGCTACATTGTATTATAAATTGTAAAGTTGATTTTTTTTTGCTAATATATCAGCTATGTTGAACTTAACCTGTGTATCATTTTCTAACTTTTTTTCCAAATAAATCTACTTTTGCTTAAAACAACCTCCTTTATGCAGTAGTCAGCAGAATTTCCAAATCTTACGGTAAAGCTTCTATTTGTCATCAAATTCTAAAGATGGTGTTCGTTTTCTTACGAGATAATCAGTTTAAGGCGCAAATCGTCAACATCTTATATTTTACAGGAGCTGCCAAAGTGTTAAGCTTATCCTAACTGTGTAATATTTAATGCTTTTGTTCGTCTTATATAGTGTGTACATAGGAGTACTTATTGTACTCATCACATCAAATAATAAAAGAAGTAAAATGAATAATACTAAGAAACAACATACAAAAGAAAATGCAAGTGCGGACAAGGTATTGACGCGACACGAGAGTTGGAGAAATCATCGTAGGCATACCGGATTAAAACTAATACGGTTTTCTTAATCATTATGAATCGAGAAAGAATAGAAGAGGGCGGAAGCCCTCTTTTTTATTCCCTCTTTTTCAAAATAATGAAGAACTAAATCTTAGGGAGATTTAAAATGGAACTTCGCTGCAGTACATGTCAATACCTTGTTTCGGTAATTGCTATAATAATAGTCTAATATCACTATATTTATGATACAACCAAATCATCAAAATTATGAATCCAGTAGTTAAGAATATTCTAGCCGTTATCGCTGGTCTTATCATTGGGAGTATTGTAAATATGGGTATTGTTATGCTTAGTGGCGCTATAATACCACCGCCAGAGGGTGGTGATATTACCACTATGGAAGGACTAAAGGCCACCATGCACTTGTTTGAACCTAAACATTTTATCATGCCTTTTTTGGCGCATGCCTTGGGAACATTGACGGGTGCATTCGTAACCGCCAAGATTGCCGCGACCCGTAAAATGATTTTTGCATTGCTTGTGAGTGCTTTTTTCTTTGTAGGTGGTGCCATAAGTGCAAGTAGTCTGGGTGGACCATTGTGGTTTAATGCCCTGGATTTAATAGTGGCCTATTTTCCCATGGCCTATCTAGGGTGGAAACTGGCCGGTAGTAAGTAGGCATTTATTAATTGTAAGAGCACCAGTTTATAATTTCATTGACAAACGACTGTTTTCTCCTTCGAAGTAACGAGAAACCAAGACAGAGAATTTATTTACGAATAGGATTTAGTACTTTGCTTTCTACTGCAACGGAATCTATTTTCTCACGAGAATAATACACCGGAAAGTACTGGTTCTTTGCCCACGGCTCAAAAAGGTTCCTGTAAAAAGGACTATCTGGATTACCCGACTGTCCAGGGCCGTTTGTTCCTATTGCGGCATCCCAATCCCCTGTATTTACAATCATACGAAAGGAAGCACCACTGCTTTGTCGTAAGTTCCCACCGGTAGAACCCGGGGTATAAGAATTACCGCCCCTGGGCAGAGGACCAAGATCAAGCTTTGCTTTTGTTTCTTCATTTACGGCATCGCTCAGCGCATGCTCCATATAGGTATGTTTGTTCTTTTCCTGTCCGTACTGCCATTGCGCTATATCCTCTCCTAATTTTTTCTCTAAATCTGCTACCGCATTTTCAAAAGCATCGCTCAGGAAAGCATTTCTATTTAAAACAGGATTCGTTCCAAAATAGGAATCCGGTGTTGTAACCCAATC
>CAJQMW010000381.1 GCA_905479535.1 uncultured Maribacter sp.
AACACCGATATCAGATTGCGTGAAGCGTTGGTAAAAGATTTCAATCAAGAACTCACGGCAGATCATTTTGTTACCGCCAATAGTGGTTCTGAAATCATTGATATCATTTCCAAGGTTTTTTTATCTGACGGAGATGAAATCATTGTATCCCAACCCTGTTTTTTGCCCTATACTGTCTTTACTAGGTGGATGGGGGCAAGGGCTATCAATGTGCCCATGACAGTGGATTTTGATTATGACTTGGATGCAATTTTGGAAACCGTGACCAATCGTACCAAATTAATATTTCTTGCTTCCCCTAACAATCCATCGGGGAATTATATTCCAAAAGATAAACTACTTAGTTTTTTAGAGCGATTACCGTCAAGTGTAATCGTTGTTTATGATGAGGTATACCGTCATTTTGCGGAAGCTCCCGATTACACCTCGGCCTTACCTTTCGTACTTAAGGATTATAATATCATTGCCATCAATAGTTTTTCTAAGACCTATGGCCTTGCGGGACTCCGGGTAGGGTATTGTTATTCTACCTTGCAGATTAGCAACTACATCCGTAAAGTCTGTAAACCTTTTTTGCTGTCTTCTTTAGCGCTGGAGGGAGCTATTGCTGCTTTAAGGGATACCAACTTTGTGCAATGCACGGTGGAATTAGTGCTTGAGGAAAGAAAATTCGTTCTAGAAGGATTAGAGGGGTTGGGAATCAAATTTTGGCCAACGCAGGGTAATTTTGTTATGATAGACCCGCCCATACAGGATTTGGAATTTACTACCTTTATGGAAAAACGGGGAATTATGGTTAGGCCCGTCGGGGTTTTTGGAGCTCCCGGAAAGGTCCGGATATCCTTTGGTACCAGGACGGCAAATGAGGCCATGTTAAGGTCAATAAAAGACTTGTTAAATAGCGATTTAGTTTAATAGTCATGTTAAAAAATTCAGTATCTTTGTTGCATATGCAACAATAAATAAAAAAGATAAAATTATGGCTACTACCACCTTACCTAAAATGCATAAAAACGCTAAAGATTTTATGCCGATAAATGGAACGGATTATATAGAGTTGTACGTAGGTAACTCAAAACAGGCCGCACACTTCTACAAAGCTGCTTTCGGCTTTCAGTCTTACGCATATGCGGGACTACAGACGGGATTGAAGGATCGCGAAAGTTACGTGGTCATACAGGATAAGATAAGACTTGTGCTAACTTCTCCTTTAAAAAGCGGTACGGAAATCGGCGAACACATTGATAAACACGGAGACGGCGTTAAAGTTGTTGCCCTTTGGGTAGATGATGCTACCTATGCTTACGAGACCGCAGTTAGCAAAGGGGCCAAATCCTATATGGAACCGGTTACGGAAAAGGATGAAAACGGAAAAGTAGTTCGTGCCGGTATTTATACCTATGGGGAGACCGTTCATATTTTTGTGGAACGTAAGGACTATAACGGAACCTTTTTGCCAGGGTATACCGCATGGGAAACACCTGATTATAATCCCGTTTCTGTGGGATTAAAATATGTGGATCATATGGTAGGTAACGTAGGTTGGAACCGTATGAACCACTGGGTAGACTTTTATGAGAACGTAATGGGTTTTGTAAATATCCTCTCTTTTGACGATAAAGATATTTCAACGGAATATACCGCCTTAATGAGTAAGGTGATGAGCAACGGTAATGGTCGAATTAAGTTTCCTATAAACGAACCGGCAGAGGGTGCTAAAAAATCTCAAGTAGAAGAATATTTGGACTTTTACGAGGGTGAAGGAATCCAACATATTGCCGTTGCCACGGATGATATTATACAGACGGTCCGAGACTTAAAGAGTAGGGGAATAGAATTTTTAAGGGTGCCGGATACATACTACGATGTAGTTCTGGATCGTGTTGGAGAAATTGACGAAGATATAGCTCCTTTAAAGGAGTTAGGAATTTTGGTTGATCGGGATGACGAGGGATATTTATTACAGATTTTTACGCGACCTATTGAACCAAGACCAACTATGTTTTTTGAAATTATTCAAAGAAAAGGTGCCCAATCCTTCGGAAAAGGTAACTTTAAAGCACTTTTTGAAGCCATCGAAAGAGAGCAAGAGTTAAGAGGTACGTTACATTAATTCAGTTAAAAGTAATGAGGTTAGCGTTACATATAATTGAGCGGTATCCCATAACTTATAACCCATAAAAAAAGAAAATGCCCATATATCATAAACTCGGAAAGTTTCCACAGAAAAGACATACGCAGTTTGAAAAACCTGATGGTAGCTTATATTATGAACAATTGTTCGGTACCATTGGTTTTGATGGTATGTCGTCTTTGTCCTATCATGTTCACAGACCCACACAGGTAAAGGAGGTTGGTAAGGCTATTGATGTGAGCCCGAAAATTGCAGTGGAAAAAAATATAACGTCACGTAAACTGATTGGTTTTGATGTTGACCCTAAAGATGACTTTTTAGAATCCAGAGAGCCGATGATGGTTAATAACGATGTGCATATCGGGTTGGCGGCTCCGAAGAAATCAATGACCGAGTATTTCTATAAAAATTCTGATGCGGACGAAATGTTGTTCATCCATAGGGGCACAGGCACATTAAAGACTTTTCTAGGGAATATTCCTTTTGAATACGGGGACTATCTGATTATTCCACGTGGAATGATTTATCAAATTGAGTTTGATACGGAAGACAATCGCATCCTTTATGCCGAATCTTTTCATCCTATTTATACTCCCAAACGCTACCGCAATTGGTTTGGACAATTATTGGAACATTCACCTTTTTGCGAGCGGGATTATAAGTTGCCACAAGATTTGCAAACGCACGACGAAAAGGGAGAGTTTGTGATGAAAATTAAGAAACAGGGAATGCTGCACCATTTGATTTATGCGACCCATCCTTTTGATGTTGTCGGTTGGGACGGATACAATTTTCCCTACGGTTTTTCCATTCACAATTTTGAACCCATAACGGGTCGGGTGCACCAGCCGCCACCCGTACATCAAACTTTTGAAACCGGAGCTTTTGTCATTTGTTCCTTTTGCCCGCGGTTGTACGACTACCATCCAAAATCCATTCCGGCACCTTATAATCATTCCAATATAGATTCCGATGAGATGTTGTATTACGTTGATGGTGATTTTATGAGTAGGACCGGAATTGGCCCTGGCTATATTTCCTTGCATCCCGCAGGTATTCCTCATGGTCCGCATCCCGGAACTTACGAAGCTAGTATAGGAAAAACGAAAACGGAGGAATTGGCCGTAATGATCGATACCTTCAAACCTTTAAAACTAACCGAGAACGCCATGAAGATTGATGATGGGAAGTACTATGAATCTTGGTTGGATAAAAATTAAAAAGACATTGATGAATAAACTTGATACTTGGGTCAATATCCCTGAAGATTCTGATTTTACAATATATAATTTGCCTTTTGGTATTTTCTCCACTGAGAATAGTTCGCCAAGGGTAGGTGTTGCCATAGGCGATAAAATTCTTGATTTAGCTGATCTCGCCGAGAAGGAAATTATTGCTGTTCATCCATCGATTTTAAAACAGGAAACTTTGAACGAGTTCATAGGGCTTGGTAAACATATTACCAAAAATGTCCGGCTGGACGTGCAGAATCTATTGGTTCAAAAAGATTCTCCTCTAAAGGATTTACCGGATTTATTTATACCACTGGATAAAGCACAGATGCATTTGCCGGTGCACATCGGTGATTATACGGATTTTTATTCCAGTATAGAACATGCGACTAACGTGGGAAAAATGTTCCGCGATCCGGAAAATGCGCTATTGCCTAATTGGAGGCATATCCCTGTTGGGTATCATGGTAGGGCATCTTCTATTGTAGTAAGTGGAACTTCTATTAAAAGGCCTAAAGGTCAGGTTTTACCAAAGGACGCTTCTTCACCTGTATTCAAAGCTAGTGGCAGATTGGATTTTGAATTGGAAATGGGATTCATTACGGGAAAAAATACAAATCTTGGTGAATCGGTTTCGACCTCCGAGGCGGATGATTATATTTTTGGATTGGTGCTGTTTAACGATTGGTCGGCCAGGGATATTCAGAAATGGGAATATGTTCCGTTAGGGCCGTTCTTAGGAAAGAGTTTTGGGTCTTCCATATCGCCTTGGATAGTAACGCTAGAGGCTTTGGAGCCATTTAAGGTGGCTGGGCCAAATCAAGACCCAGAGGTGCTGCCCTACTTGAAATATAAGGGAGAAAAAAATTATGACATCACTTTAGAAGTAGCTCTGGTACCTAAGGATGGCGAGGAGCAAACGGTTAGCACATCCAATTATAAATACATGTATTGGAATATGGCGCAACAACTGGCCCACCATACCGTAAACGGATGTAATATAAATGTTGGGGATGTAATGGCATCCGGTACTATTTCTGGGAAGGACGAGACATCCTACGGATCAATGCTAGAAATTTCTTGGGGCGGGACTAAGCCTGTAACTCTAAAGGATGGCAGTAAGCGGACATTTATTGAGGATTATGACACTGTCGTCATGCGCGGTTTTGCCGAAAAGGATGGTATACGTGTTGGTTTTGGAGAAGTTAAGGGTCAAATTTTACCGAATAATTAGTAAGTTAACGATAGCTATATGAGTAGTGGTACTAAGACAATTTCACCTTCGGATATTTCCCAACCGGAGCTTCATGCCTATCTTCTAACAGCTGTAGCGCCCAGACCTATCTGTTTTGCAAGTACAATCGATGCTGCTGGTAATGTGAATTTGAGTCCCTTTAGTTTTTTCAATGTTTTTAGCTCTAACCCACCTGTAATGATATTTTCACCTTCGCGAAGTGGGAGGGATGGTAGCCTAAAACATTCTCATGAGAATATATTGGAGGTTCCGGAAGTGGTCATCAATATTGTAAACTATCCTATGGTAGAGCAGATGTCATTGGCCAGTACTGCCTATGATAAAGGTATAAATGAATTTACAAAAGCAGGTTTCACAGAAGTTAAAAGTGATATGGTGAGACCACCAAGGGTTGGGGAGGCCCCCGTAGCTTTTG
>CAJQMW010000382.1 GCA_905479535.1 uncultured Maribacter sp.
CAGAGCAGAAAAAACAGGTAGAAATATTTCAAAAAACACTACCATTAAAATTGCTGCCCATAACATTCCGGCATTCAAACCTGCAAAGGTTTTTGTTGAAGGAGTTAAGAGCAACGTGCTAGTAAAATAATCAATAACCTAAAAGTATAACTTTATGCCGAGTGGTAAAAAACGCAAAAGACATAAGGTAGCTACTCACAAGCGTAAGAAGCGCCGCAGAGCTAACCGACACAAGAAAAAGTAGTTTTTTAAACTACTTTTTCATTTTAGGACGTTCCTTGACATAGAGGTTTCAAAAAGTGGACCTCGGCAGATTTTTAATCTGTTTTTGATATTGTTTAATCATTCCGCTCCCAAATGCAATAGTTTTTGCCGAGGGACGGATAAAAATACATTCAGGTGAATAGAGAATTAATCGTAAGATCTAGTTCCGATGCCGTAGATTTTGCCTTGCTAAAGGACGGTAAACTCACTGAACTGCATAAAGAAGAAGACAATAACGATTTTTCCGTTGGCGATATTTTTTTAGCCAAAATACGGAAGCCGGTCACAGGGCTCAACGCTGCATTTGTAAACGTTGGGTACGAGAAAGATGCTTTTCTGCACTATCATGATCTGGGACCGCAATTATCTTCTATGCTCAAGTTCATAAAACAAGTGAGTACAGGAAAACTAAGGGATTATTCCCTTAAGAACTTTCCGTTCGAAAAGGACATTGATAAGAATGGTGTTATTACAGATGTAATCAAGGCTAATCAATCACTGTTAGTGCAAATTGTCAAAGAACCCATATCCACCAAAGGACCAAGAATTAGTTCAGAGCTTTCAATAGCTGGGCGATATTTGGTCATGGTGCCGTTTTCAGATCGTGTATCCGTATCTCAAAAGATAGGGAGCAATGAAGAAAAGGACAGGTTAAAAAGACTTGTAAAGAGCATAAAACCAAAAGGATTTGGAGTTATCATAAGGACGGTTGCGGAGGGCAAAAAAGTAGCAGAACTAGACAAAGATTTAGAAAACTTGCTGAACAAGTGGTCAGCAATGTGTAAAAAATTATACCGCGCTAAAACGCCTTCAAAAGTATTGGTAGAACTCAATAGGGCTTCGTCCATTTTAAGGGACGTCTTCAATGACAGTTTTACCGGAATTCATGTAGATGATGATTCCCTGTATAATCAAGTAAAGGATTATGTAGTGGAAATTGCTCCGGACAAGGAATCGATAGTAAAACACTATAATTCCCAAGTTCCAATTTTTGAAAAATTCGGCATCGAAAGACAAATTAAAACATCTTTTGGCCGTACGGCCACTATGAGCAAAGGTGCCTATCTAATAATTGAGCATACCGAAGCCTTGCACGTAGTTGACGTGAATAGCGGTAACCGATCTAATAAAGCAAAGAACCAAGAAGATACCGCATTAGAAGTGAATCTTCTGGCGGCCTCCGAAATTGCAAGGCAATTACGCCTAAGGGATATGGGAGGTATCATTGTTGTGGATTTTATAGATATGGTAAAAGCACAACACAGAAAAAAGCTTTTTGAGCATCTTAGGGATGAGATGAAAGATGATCGCGCAAAACACAAAATTTTGCCGCCCAGTAAGTTTGGTCTGATCCAAATTACAAGGCAGCGTGTCAGGCCCGAGATGAACATCAAAACTACTGAACAAAACCCCAATAATAACGGGCAAGAAGTAGAAGCTCCAATAGTATTGATCGATAAGATCAATGTAGATTTAGAGCGTCTTTTAAAAGGTCCCGCAAAAGATAACGGTATTACACTAAATATACATCCGTTTATTGCGGCCTACATCACAAAAGGCTTCCCATCTATGCGTACCAAGTGGTTCTTGGAGCATAAAAGATGGGTCAAAATACAACCAAGGGATGCGTACACGTATCTCGAATACCGTTTTAAGAATAAGGACGGTAAAACCATCTATTAAAGTATTAAGAGCGACTTCCATAAACGGGAGTCGCTTTTTTTGTTTCATTAATTTCAAAAAATGAATTCGAACAGAGCATTCTCTATTCAAGAAGCAACCAAAAAAATGGAAGGCTACTGCGCATACCAAGATCGCTGTCACAAAGAAGTAACTCAAAAACTTCGGGATATGGGAATGATACCACTTGCGATTAACGAAATCATTGGACATTTGATTCAAAAGAACTATTTGGACGAAGAACGCTTTGCCAAAAGTTTTGCGCGTGGTAAGTTCAAAACCAAGAAGTGGGGTAAAAAGCGTATTGTCAACGAACTGAAACAAAGGGATATCACCAAATACAACATCAACATCGCGTTGAAGGAAATCGATGAACAGGAATATCTAAAAACCCTGGATAATTTAGCTAAGAAAAGATTACGACAAATCTCGGAAACCAACATTCAGAAAAGGAAAAGAAAGCTGGCAGATTACTTACTTTACAGAGGTTGGGAAAGCCATTTAGTGTACGGCAAACTACAAGAATTAGTGTCCTAATCCGCTTAGAACGCTACTACGCCCTAATTGACAAAACCATGAGCGCGATTGGTTTTATGAATTGCACTTCTATTCTTATTATCAATCCATTTTTGACCTTGTATTTTCCGCATCATGACATCAAAATGTCGCATAAAGAAGATATTATATGCCGCATGGGCAAAATTCGTGGGGTTTCTGGCCAGTGCCCGCAAACTCATTGAAAATCCCGGAGTTCTATATTTCATATGGTGCCAAAACCCCTCCGGCATATACAGCACCTCGCCATGTTTCAGCATAGTTTTAAACCCTTTGGCTCTCCGTAGCGCAGGCCATTTTTCAAAATCCGGATTCGAGAAGTCTATACTTTCATGTGTAATCAGGCTATGTGGCACTTTATACAAGTGTTTGGTCTGGGATTGTGGAAACAGAATACATTCCTTTTCGCCTTCAAAATGAAAATGGAAAATATTGGCCAAATCAATATCATAATGCATAAAGGTATGCGAATCCTTTCCGCCAAAAAATAGCATTGGAACACCTTTTAATAGGCGTATGCCAAAATTTGGAAAAGAAAAATCCTGCTGTAATTCCGGCACTTCTTTCAGAAGGTTCCAAAGGAAAATACGTAGTTTGGTAGGCCCTTTTTTTAAAATATCGATATAATCGGACATCTTCATTTGGGCATGTGGTTCGTTAAAACCATCCTTATGATGCACCGGCCGATCATCGTATAAAGGAACAACTTTATCTCCTGCGACCTTCTTGATATAGTCCAAGTTCCATTTGGTAATTGCAGGCCAATCTTCAGTTGCCCTTTCCATGACCAAAGGTATTTGAGGCTTGACATAGTTCTTAATAAAA
>CAJQMW010000383.1 GCA_905479535.1 uncultured Maribacter sp.
AAAATCAACAAGCTGAAAATTTTCAATGATCCAATTTACGGATTTATTAGCATCCCCAATAGCCTCATTTTTGACCTCATAGCGCACCCTTACTTTCAAAGATTAAGAAGAATTTCTCAAATGGGGCTCTCATACTTGGTATATCCTGGGGCGCATCATACGAGATTTCACCATGCCTTAGGTAGTATGCACTTGATGCAAAAAGCAATTCAAGTACTTCGCTTTAAGGGTGTTGAAATTACCGATGAAGATGCTGATGGCCTTCTCGGGGCTATATTATTGCACGATATTGGCCATGGCCCATTTTCCCATGCCATGGAACATAGTATTGTTGAGAGTCTGGATCATGAGCATATTTCTTTGCAATTCATGCAAGAATTGAACGTGCGATTTAACGGAAGTTTAACGGGAGCCATCTCCATCTTTACGGGTATACACCCCAAAAAATATCTAAATCAACTTATATCTAGTCAATTGGATATGGATCGATTGGACTACTTAAAACGCGATAGTTTTTATACAGGTGTAGCCGAGGGTAATACGAATGCAGAACGCCTGATTACAATGCTCAACGTTGTTGATAGTAACTTGGTTATAGAAGAAAAGGGGATATACTCGGTGGAGAAGTTTTTGATGGCAAGACGATTTATGTATTGGCAGGTTTACTTACATAAAACGGGTGTTGTTGCCGAACAGCTTTTGACCCGCATCTTAAAAAGAGCCCGATTTCTTTTGCAAGAAAATACTAGGTTACCGGCCAGTGAACCGTTTCTTTTCTTTCTCGACAATCGGATTGATGGAAAGCAATTTGACGTTAAAACCTTAGACATATTCTCTAGACTGGACGATATTGACATTATGGCTGCATTAAAAGAATGGCAATATCACGAAGACTTCATCCTTTCAGAGCTTTGCAAAATGATCATCAACAGAAAGTTATTGCACATTAAGATTAAAAAGGAACCTATATCAAAAGAAAAATTTGATATCAAGTTCAATAAAGTGCAAGTAAAACTGGGACTATCCGAAGAGGAAACGTCTTACTTCGTTTTTAGTGGAAAACTAGAAAATAAGGCGTATGATCGTAATAACCAGAACATTAATATTCTACGAAAAAACGGTAAAATCGTAGATGTGGCCAAACTTTCCGACCACCTTAATCTTAATGCACTATCTAAAACGGTGACCAAATATTATATCTGTTATCCCAAGGATGCCGTTTAAGCTATAATAAATTCAGATCTAACTATTTTTCTTACTTTTGTGCCCATGGTATTTACAGCAGGTCAAATTGCAGGTATTTTAGAAGGTGAAGTACAGGGAAATCCGGAGATAGCCGTTCACAAACTTGCAAAGATAGAAGAGGGTGAGAGCGGGTCTCTCACTTTTTTGTCCAATCCTAAGTACACTTCCTATATTTATAAAACCAAAGCTTCTATAACCATAGTCAATAAGGATTTTGTTCCAGAACAAAGCCTTAGTACTACCTTGATTAAAGTGGAAGATGCCTATAAATCCTTTTCCAAATTATTGGAATATTACAACCAGGTAAAAAATAACAAAGTAGGTATTGAAGAACCTGTTTTTAAAGCTGAATCGGCCACTTATGGCGATGGACTCTATTTAGGGGCATTTTCATATTTGGGTAATAAGGTGGTCATTGGGGATAATGTGAAAATTTACCCTAATGTTTACATAGGCGATAATGTCCGAATTGGAAACGATGTTATTGTTTTTGCCGGCGCTAAGATATATTCGGAAAGTGTTATTGGAAATAACTGCACGGTTCACAGCGGTGCGGTGATAGGAGCTGACGGTTTTGGATTTACGCCCAATAAAGATGGTGAGTTCAGTAAAGTGCCGCAAACAGGCAATGTTATCTTAGAAGATAATGTAGATGTTGGAGCAGGCACCACTATTGATCGTGCAACCTTAGGATCAACCATTCTTAGAAAAGGAGTTAAACTGGACAATCAAATTCAGATTGCCCATAATGTGGAAATTGGGGAACATACTGTAATTGCCGCACAAGCAGGTATTGCTGGGTCAACCAAGATTGGTAAGCACTGCATGATCGGTGGTCAGGTAGGGATTGTGGGTCATATCATCATTGGAGATTATGTAAAAATACAGGCACAATCAGGAATAGGAAGAAATGTCAAGGACCACGAAGTGCTTCAGGGATCTCCTGCATTGAACTATGGAGATTATAATAAGTCCTACGTTCACTTTAAGAACTTACCTAAAATAATAAATAGAATCGACGACTTGGAAAAAAAGTAGTGACGATGAAAACAACGGATAAAAAACAACAGACTATAGCCAAAGAGGTGACCCTTACCGGGGTCGGCCTTCATACCGGGGAAAATGTGACCCTTAAATTTTTACCTGCCGCTGAAAATCATGGGTTTGCATTTAAACGGGTCGACTTAGAAGGCGAACCTATCGTAGAGGCCGATGCCAATTATGTTATTAACACGCAAAGAGGAACCAACCTTGAGAAGCGTGGCGTAAAAATCCAAACCTCGGAACACGTTCTCGCCGCCTTGGTAGGGTTAGAGATTGACAACATCCTAATTGAACTGGATTCTCCCGAACCTCCTATTATGGATGGGTCTTCAAAATTCTTTGTAGAGGCATTGGAAAAAGCAGGCATCGTAGAACAAGAGGCGATGCGACAGGAATACGTCGTAAAGGAGGTCATTTCCTATAGAGATGAAGCTACGGGAAGTGAAATCACCATTATCCCATCGGAAGAATATCAAGTAACAACAATGGTAGATTTTGGCACCAAGGTTTTAGGCACCCAAAATGCTACCCTAGAGAGCCTTTCGGATTTTAAGGCTGAAATAGCGGATGCACGGACCTTTAGTTTTTTGCACGAATTGGAAATGCTTTTAGAAAACGGACTCATTAAAGGAGGCGACTTAAACAATGCCATTGTTTATGTGGATAAAGAGATATCCGAGGATACCATGAAAAAATTGGAGAAGGCTTTCAACAAGAAAAAGCTTTCCGTAAAACCGAACGGAATTTTGGATAATCTAACCTTGCATCAACCCAATGAGGCTGCGAGGCATAAGCTGCTGGATGTTATTGGGGATATCGCGTTGGCAGGAAGCAGAATTAGGGGTAAAGTAATCGCCAACAAGCCAGGTCATTACGTTAATACTCAATTTGCCAAGAAGCTTTCCCATATAATAAAGTTGGAGAAAAGGAACAATGTACCTACCTATGACCTTAACCAGCCGCCTTTGATGGATATTCATCAAATCATGGCAATGCTTCCACACAGACCTCCGTTCCTACTGATCGATCGTATTTTGGAACTTTCGGACCAACACGTTGTCGGAATGAAAAATGTGACGATGAACGAACCGTTCTTTGTAGGACATTTTCCTGGCGCACCGGTCATGCCAGGGGTTTTACAGGTAGAAGCAATGGCACAAACAGGAGGTATATTGGTTTTAAGCACTGTTCCCGATCCAGAGAATTATCTGACGCTTTTTATGAAAATTGATAAGGTCAAATTTAAACAACAGGTACTACCCGGAGATACCTTGATTTTTCACTGTAGTTTAATATCGCCTATACGAAGGGGAATTTGCCATATGCAAGCCTATGCCTATGCG
>CAJQMW010000384.1 GCA_905479535.1 uncultured Maribacter sp.
TGTCTCCTATTTTGGGACCATGATGGTCTACAAAGGTCATGCCGACGGCATGGTGTCGGGAGCCATCCATACTACACAACACACGATTCTACCTGCCCTACAATTTGTAAAGACACGGCCTAACGTTGCTTTGGTATCTTCCGTGTTTTTTATGTGCCTCCCCGATAGAGTCGTTATTTTTGGGGATTGTGCCATTAATCCAAACCCCACTGCGGAGCAATTGGCAGAAATTGCAATTTCCTCTGCCGATACCAGTACCGCTTTTGGAATTGAACCTAAAATCGCCATGCTTTCCTATTCTTCGGGGGCATCAGGTCAAGGAGCGGATGTAGACCGGGTTCGAAAAGCCACCGAACTGGTAAAACAAAAAAGGCCCGATCTAAAAGTTGAAGGACCTATACAATATGACGCGGCCGTAGATGTAAATGTTGGCAAAAGTAAGTTGCCGGACTCTCAAGTGGCGGGCCAGGCGACGGTCTTTATTTTCCCTGATCTGAATACAGGCAACAATACATACAAAGCGGTGCAGCGTGAGACCGGAGCTTTGGCCATAGGCCCAATGCTTCAGGGCCTTAACAAACCTGTAAACGATTTGAGCCGTGGCTGTACAGTGGACGATATTTTTAATACGGTCGTAATTACGGCCATACAGGCTCAAGGTTTATGAACGTACTTATTATAAATGCAGGGAGCTCCTCCATCAAATACCAACTTATAGCAATGCCTTTAGAGCATGTTATTTGTACTGGAATTGTGGAACGTATTGGTTCAAGAGAGGCCCAATTAAAGTACAAAGCAGGCAGCGTGAATCGGGAAGAGATTTTTGAAATCCCCGACCATAAAACCGGTTTTCAAAAAATAGCCGCATACCTATTAGACCCAAAAATTGGCGTTGTAAAAAATGTTGATGAAATAGGAATCATTGGTCATCGGGTGGTACATGGTGGTACTACTTTTTCCGATACTACGCGGATCACACCGGCTGTAAAGGAAAAAATAAAGGCCCTTTCCATATTAGCCCCTTTACACAATCCGCATAATTTGGAAGGTATTATTTTGGCAGAACAGCTATTCCCAAATGCCGGGCAAGTCGCTGTTTTTGACACGGCCTTTCATCAAACTATTCCATTAAAGGCCAAAAAATACGCTATTCCGAATGATTTTTACACCAAACATAATATACAGGTCTATGGTTTTCATGGCACTAGCCACAAATTTGTTACTGAAAAGGCCATGGCCCATTTGCAGCATAAAGATTCCAAAATAATTAGCATCCACCTTGGAAACGGATGTAGTATGACCGCCGTAAAGAATGGGAAAAGTATAGACCACAGTTTAGGTTTTACTCCATCAAATGGTCTCATCATGGGCTCCCGGAGCGGTGATATTGACCATTCCCTAATTTTTTATTTAATAAATACATTAGGATATGAACTCGATGCGGTAAGCACCTTACTAAATAAAGAAAGTGGAATGCTTGGCCTTACCGGTCTTAGCGATCTAAGGGATATTCAATCCGCAGCTGAAAAGGGAAACCAGGATTGTATTTTAGCTTTGGAAATGAATGCCTATCGCATCAAAAAATACATAGGTGCCTATG
Source organism: uncultured Maribacter sp. (assembly GCA_905479535.1). GTDB lineage: Bacteria > Bacteroidota > Bacteroidia > Flavobacteriales > Flavobacteriaceae > Maribacter. The sequence goes on from CAJQMW010000384.1 coordinate 1,601, forward strand.
CCGCCGCCTTAAACGGTGTTGATGCCCTTATCTTCACTGCGGGAATTGGGGAGAATTCTTCCTTGCTCCGAAAAATGGTCTGTACAAATATGGATTATCTCGGAATAGTTTTAAACGATTCAAAAAATGAAGCGAAATCTACATCACTTAGAAAAATCAATAGCGATTCCTCAAAAGTGAAGGTATTGGTGGTTCCTACCAATGAGGAGTTGGAGATTGCCAAACAGTCTTTTAATTTAGTGAGTACGATTTAGTAGCATGCTCCTCTAATAAACAAAAAGTCCAACAAAATACATATTAGTTGGCCTATTCCTTTTTTGGTTTATACGTACGTATCCCAAAAGGTGCATATAAGGGACAAAAACCTGCAAAGCTGGTCAGAAAAAAGACAACTGCCAATATCACCAGCACAATGCCCAGTGTTCCAGAAATAGTGCCGTTATAGTACAAAACTGCTAAAAGGACCGCTAACAAAAAGCGTATCGTACGGTCCGCATTTCCCATATTTCTTTTCATCTTAAAAGGATTTAGTTTGACTTTAACCAAAAATAACCACTCTTGGGCGTCCATACCATGATAAAAATCACTTTCTTAATAAAAAATTTCCTGAAACCGACCATTCTCGGGGTAGAGCTATAGAGATACCTGCCGGCAAGCGGGTTGCGCCGGTTTCATTTTGGCTTTGGGGCCAAAAACCGTCCCGCACGTGCGGGATTGTATTTTACCTCACCCATAACTGCCGAAAATGGCAGTTCCGACCCTGTGCATTCCTCTCGCTCCGCTCGTCGGATGCAAGAGGAGGGGTGAATCGGAGGCAGGGCCATCGCGGAATTATTTAGATTAAAACCTTATCACAGAAAGGCAACCTTACATCTCGGTATCGTCCTCTTGTGATTCCAACAGGCCTGGATGAAATTCTTTCAAAAAATGGTTGCGTATAGAATCCATCCTTTTCATCATCTGCTCCATGTCCATTGGTCGTCTTTCCCAACGATCAAGAAAATAATCGTCCCTAAAAAAGTCGTTCATAAAAAGTGAATCCGTTTCTGGAAATATTGAAAATCTGTCGTCCCACTTATAGGGTCTATGCCGTCCAAAATAGCCTTTAAAGGAATCCATGATGCTATCCAAATTTACGTGTACAGAATCCCCTTCTATATTTGAATAGGAATACCTGTAAACACTATCGTACTTTATTAGGTTTCCGGCCTCATCGTATTCCTTATTGACTTCCCATTGTCCCGGGGGTTGTTCCACCATTTCTTTTTTGTCCTTCTCTTCCTGATTTTTCTTTTCTTGGCCTTTACATCCTGTAAAGACTACTACCAAAAAAATTATAATTGTATTTTTCATCGTGTAAAATATGTAAGGGTGATACATTCATTTATATTAGTCATTGCGTCGCCTGGTTGTTCTATTGCTTCTTCCCCTATTACTACTGTTCTCCTCATGGTATCGTTTAATGTTATCATCATGATAATTGCGAATACGCTCATAGCGGGAACGCCTTAAGTCGATACTTCGATACCGGGGCGGTAAAACATTCCTTCTTACCCAAACACCACCGTCCAAATAGAGATAGGTACGGGCAGAAAGATCGTAATAGATACAGAATTCGGGGAAGTAAACATAGCGTACTACCTCCAATCGGTTGGGGTAAAACCAAGGTGGTGGTGGATTGCCAACTCTAGATGAAATGACAACGGGGCCACAACTTGCTAGCATCAAAAGAATTAAAAGAGTAACGAACAATAAAAGGGACTTGTA
>CAJQMW010000385.1 GCA_905479535.1 uncultured Maribacter sp.
AAAGGCCTTGAGGGCTATTAAAGCGAACAAAATCAAAGGAATAAACGTCGAAAATGTCATCCCTGGACTTATGCGAAGTAATAAAATGACCGATACCACCGCAGTAATTGTTCCTCCTACCAGTTGTACCAAGCCCGTGCCGATTAAATTGCGAACACCTTCCACATCACTCATAATCCTGGAAACCAAAGCCCCGGATTTTGTGTTGTCAAAGAAGCGAATAGGTAGCGACAAAACCTGTTTTTGTACCTGTGCTCGCAATTCCGATATCATGTATTGTGCTTGTATACTCAATACTTTGGTCAATAGGAATGACATGACCGCCTGGACCAAGAAGGAGAATATCACCACCGCAACTAGAACTTTCAAGAAATCATAGTCTTTGTTGGGTACGATATCATCCAAAAAATAGCGTAATGAAACAGGTGCTACAAAACTAGCGGCCTTACTGATTACAATAAGAAATAGTCCGAGGAAAACTAGCTTTCTTCTGGGCCAAATAATTGTTTGAAACGCCTTGAGTATGCTTACTTTTTTATCTGCCATAAATTATTCATTCTTTTGTCCGGTCGAGCGCAGTCGAGACCTCATTATTGGTTTTTAGGATTGTAATTGGAATGTGATGCATTTCTGCATTCCGCCAAAATTTGTAATAAGTCATAGTTTCCGTTTGCCAACGCTAGTTTCTTTTTCGCACTCCATTTTTTAATTTTCTTTTCAAAATAAATAGCTTGTATAACATTATTAAATTCTTGGTGAAAGACTAGTTTCAGAGGTTTTCTTTTAAAGGTAAAACAACTTTTGTTGAGACCATCTTGGTGCTCTGCTAATCGTCTTTCGATATTATTGGTTATACCAGTATAGGTAAGTCCATCTGAACACAATAGTATATAAACATAGTAGAATTTCACTAAATTCAGAGTAATTTAGGTCTCGACTGCGCTCGACCGGACATTGTTGGGGCAAGTTACTTGAATTTGAAGAAAATTCCTTCTAAGAACGTTATTGTTGTCTTTCAATCTGACTTTTGTAGAAGTACAGTATATTTGGAAAAGCGCTTCTTAATCAAGGCATGGTCAGAAAAGCTTTACTACTCTTCTTGTTAACTATCTCTAGCATTGTGGTCTGTCAGAATAGGTATATGGACCTACGAGAAATCGTAACGGATAGTGCGGGTATTTTCAATGCCGACCAGTTATCAGAGCTTAGGGAAAAACTAACTGTATTTGAACTCGAAACGACCAACCAACTGGTCGTTGTAACCATATAAAGTCTTGGTTACGAGACCATTGAGGGGTATGCGAACGGTCTTTTTAATGAAAACGGCTTGGGACAAGAGGGAAAAGACAATGGTCTACTTATTCTGTTTTCTAAAATAGATCGACAAGTACGTATAGAAGTCGGCTATGGCTTAGAGCCCTATATTACAGATGCTGTCGCCTCACGAATTATTCGCAATACTATGATTCCTAGGTTTAAGGAGGACCAATATTTTGAAGGTATTTCACAAGCTACGGACCAATTGATAACATTTTTAAGTGATCCCGAAGCCTTGGCGGAGTTTAAAACGGAATTGCAACGCAGTGAGGAAAGGAATAAAAGGATAGGTATAGGCTTCTTAATTCTATTTCTTTCCGTATTCGTTGGTGTCGGTGGTTTTTTCTTTTTTAGGTCCTATAGTGGTTTGATAGAAGTTTTAAGAGGAATTCTTATTGGAAAATTAGGACTGATTCCTGGACTGTTCATGGCTGCTGGAGCTATCTTATCTTCCTTATTTGGATTGGTTTTCGTCGTCGTACCCCTAGGAGTCGCAGCTATTGTTTATTGGCCCAAATTGCTATCGATAGAGGAGTTGTTGGAGTATCCCAACCTATTGTTATGGATTTTAGTCCCTTTCTTGGCAATTTCAATACTTATTGCTATTATCAAAATCAAATTCTTTGGAAAGGATGATTTCAAATTTTCACTGATTAACAACGATAGAACCTATTACAGAAAAACATTTTCATCATCGGGAACACATTCTTTTGGTTCCAGTTCTTCAAGTGGGAGCTCCAGTAGTTTTTCTGGTGGAGGTGGTAGTTCCGGTGGCGGTGGGGCTAGCGGAAGTTGGTGATTTTTAAATCCTTTAATGTATCTTCAATTGTTCAAAACCTAATGACTATGAATCGCTATTTTATTCTTCTTTTTTCCACCCTGGCACTTATATCCTGTTCCAATGAAACCAAACCTAGCACAGAAACTGAAAGATGGGAGGAGCAAGCGTCAAATATTGAAATTATACGAGATGATTTCGGTGTTCCCCATATCTATGGAAAAACAGATGCCGATGCCGTTTTTGGGTTGTTATATGCACAGTGTGAGGACGATTTTAATAGGATGGAACAAAATTACATTTGGGCAACTGGTCGTTTGGCGGAAGTGGAAGGCGAAGAGGCTTTATATAGTGATTTAAGGGCGAAGCTTTTTATGACGGAAGACGAGGCAAAAGCGAATTATGAAAAAAGCCCCGAGTGGTTAAAAAAACTGTGCGATGCCTTTGCGGACGGGGTAAATTATTACCTGCATACACATCCAGAAGTTAAGCCAAAATTGCTCACCCATTTTGAACCGTGGATGCCCATGTATTTTAGTGAAGGAAGTATTGGAGGTGATATTGAGCGCATACGGACTAGCGAAATAAAAGCCTTTTATGAGGGTAATATGGAAATACCCGAATCGGAAATTATCGCTATTGAAAAAGAAGAGGAAATGGCCGAGCCACAGGGTTCTAACGGGATAGCTATTTCTGGTGAATTAACCCAATCGGGGAACGCGATGCTGTTGATTAATCCACACACCTCCTTTTATTTTAGGGGAGAGGTACACGTAGTTTCTGAGGAAGGTTTGAATGCTTATGGGGCGGTTACCTGGGGTCAGTTTTTTGTTTATCAAGGATTCAATGAAAAAACGGGTTGGATGCATACGTCAACATACACCGATGTGATGGATGAATTCAAGGAAAATATCACCAGTTTAGATGGTAATACAGTGTACCAATATGGTGAAGAACTACGTCCTGTTAAAGTATCGGAAATCACGCTAAAATATAAAGGCGATGATGGGTTAAATGAAAAATCGTTTCCGGCATATAGAACACATCATGGCCCAATTACCCATATGGAAGATGGTATGTGGACGGCTTCCGCAATGATGTGGGAACCGATTAAAGCGCTTGAACAATCCTTTGTGCGAACCAAGAAAGATGGATATAAGGGTTTTCGTGAGATGATGGACATTCGTACCAACTCTAGTAACAATACGGTCTATGCAGATGCCGAAGGGAACATCGCCTATTTTCATGGTAATTTTGTTCCCAAACGTAACGTTAATTTTGATTATTCCGAACCTGTTGAGGGATGGAACCCAAAGACCGATTGGCAAGGTTTGCATACGGTCGACGAAAATATACTTGTACTAAATCCAGAAAACGGTTGGATTCAGAACTGTAATTCAACCCCATATACTTCCGCTTTGGAATTTAGCCCTAAGAAGGAGGATTATCCCTACTACATGTCCAGGGACCAAGAGAATTTTAGGGGCGTCCACGCCATTGAATTGTTAAAGGGCAGAAGTGGTTATACGTTGGATAGCTTAATTCAATTAGCACATGATCCTTATTTACCTGCGTTCGAAGCTTTGATTCCAGGTTTGATAGAGGCCTATAATCAATACGATGATAAGAACCCGAAACTAAGAGAGGCGATTGAAGTTTTGGAGAAGTGGGATTTTAGAACATCTAAGGAGTCGGTCGCCATGACCTTGGCCCATTTTTATGGCATGCGTTATTATCAAGACGGAAAATATCCAGAGGGACTAAATGCTATGGAGCGCATCGTTTTTTGGGGAACGCAACCCGGAGAACAACTTAAGATTTTTGAAAGGACTATTGATCAATTAACGGCCGATTTTGGCACTTGGAAAATGCCCTGGGGCAAGGTAAATAGATACCAGCGCTTAACTGGGGAAATCCGGCAAAATTTTGATGATGATAAGCCTAGTATCCCTATTGGTTTTGCATCGGGGACTTGGGGAGCCTTAGCGGCCTACGGAGCCCGCTATACGTCCGAAGGCGCCAAGAAAATCTATGGTACGCGTGGAAATAGCTTTGTAGCAGCGGTGGAGTTTGGGGATAGAGTTAAGGCCAAGACAATTTTGGCCGGAGGTCAAAGTGGTGACCCGGAATCCCCACATTTTGATGATCAGATTCAAAGATATGCCGATGTGGAATGGAAGGATGCGGCATTCTATAAAGAAGATGTCTTACAACGCGCTCAAGAAACATATGCCCCCGGACAAAGAAAGTAATACTAATCCTTAGTAACGATCAACGTGGCTTTAGAACCGGAGGACAATAGCCATTTGTTGGAATAGATCAGTTTTCCCGTATCGTCGTAAACATCGACTTGTGCCGTGTTGGGTGCAGAGGAACCGTGGTTCAATGCTTCAAATTCTAGTTTGTTGAAGCCTGGTTGTAAATCAACGTTAATACCTTTGAAGGCTCCCGTGAGCAGCATATTGTACTCTACCACCACATCGTTAACATAAATCTTTACGCGGTCCCCGTCTACATATTCATGGTCTCTGCAAACAATACCGACATATTTTCCATTACTTTTTACATCACCCAAATATTGATCAGCAAAATATTGACCCGAACCACCAAGTCTTTCGCCGGGTCCAATACGAGGGTCAATCTTAAGACCGGTTCCTGCCTGTACTAATTCATCATCCGCTACCATTTTTACCGGATTTGGATTTTTATAATCCAGATCAGGTTGTTCTTTTATGACCGATGGGATATTAAGAACAGGCCCAGTTTTGGTTTTGCCTTTGGGGTCTTCAATTTTCACCGCTTCCACCTTCAAAGGTTTTTGGGTAGGAATATCCGATTGGGCATTTACCCATCCGAAACCTAGGATAGAAAGCACTAAAAGAAGTAGGTTATTTTTATTCATTAGCCTTAAAAAATCAAAATAAAGATAACAAATACCCTGCCATGGGAACTTAAGAGCTTGTTAAATTGTTGAATGATCGATGAGCGGTTCCATTTAAATAACCGATGCGAATAGTATTTAATCCCATGTTTTATTTAAAAAGCGTATATAATTTTTATGCATAATATTTTCGATGTCCTCTTGGCCATATCCTTTGTTTAGTAGTAATTGTGGAACCTTTTGCAAATCTGCTATGGTATCTAAATCTGTAGGGCACTGTTCTTTTCCGAAACCCCCATCCAAATCCGTACCGATTCCCACATGAAGTGAATTGCCAGCAAGCTGACAAATATGATCAATGTTTTGAACCATATGGTCCAAGGTCACACCCATCTTTTCTGGTGTTGATTCTCCTCTTTTCCAATTGGGAACCATCATCCAGGCATCCAAGGCCATTCCTATTACTGCACCCCGATTGATAAGTTCCAATAACTGCTCATCTGAAAATTGGCGGTTGTGGTCCACAAATTTGCGGCAATTGTTGTGGCTGGCCCATACCGGCCCTTGATAAACATCCATGGTTTCCCAAAAGCTCTGGTCACAAAGGTGGGTGGCATCCAGAATCATATTTAGACTTTGGATTTTCTTTAAAAGTTCTTTTCCCTTTGCTCCAATTCCGCCAATAGAATCCGTCCCATAAGCATATGTGCCGGGGCCGTAATGGGCCGGGCCTATGGCCCGCAAACCTTGCTCATATGATTTTTCCAGATAATCCAGATTAATGATGCTATCCGCACCTTCCAAACTTAAAATATAACCTATAGGCGTATGTTCTTTATCCGATTCCCAACTTTTCAAGTGTGCTTTCAGTGCTGCTTTATTGGTAATCTGTTTAAGTATCCCCTCATACTCCATAGCCTTGTACCAGGCCAGCTGTCCTTGGGTCTGCGCCCAAGCTTGGTGCGGCGAATTCCATCCCGGAAGTTTGTTTTCCGGTTTTACATAACGTGCTATTTGAGTAGCTACGCAGAGGCCAATATTTCCTTGGCGCAGCGAAGGAAAGGAAACTGTGTTTCTACTACGGTCGGGCTTATCCGTCATACCCTGCTCACTTTTACGGATGGCTTCTACGGGCCAGGTAAGGTCCCTGTTCCATTCCATTGCATTCATGGACAAATCTAAATGGGCATCAAAAATGAGCATAGTTTTTTATTATTCGTTATTGCGAGGAGCTGGGAAAATGTTGATATGAGTAGCATTTTTATAGCGACGAAGCAATTTGTTAAATATTTGAGATTAAATAGTCACTACCGAAGATTTAGGTGTTATTTTAGAAAATAGTTTTTGTTTATTGTGCTAAGAGTTGTTTTAATTCGTCAAATTCACCGTCTGTCAATCTTGATTTCTTTAAACTTTGTACTTGCCAAAGTCCGCTTTGTTTTATTTTAACTTTTGTTGAGAAATTTCCTAACCAATTTTCTGAAGGGTTTATCTGGAACGCTAAAGTTGAAATAATTTTACTTTCCCAAAAAAGTCTTTTTTCTTTTGTTTCAACTCTAAAAACACAAAATGAAATATTAGTTTTTATATAGCTTGAATTTTTTTTTTCGATTTCTGCCTCAAATTCAAGATTAAGGAATTTCAAATTCTTCTCTTTGTTGGCTTTTGATGTTGTATCGAGTTCCCAATATTTTAAGTATGGATTCTTCTTTTTATTTAAAAAAGCTCGTCCAATATTTTTACGAAAAATACTTCTGTTTTTGTTTTCAGTTATAAAATGTTCAATTAATCTTTTTTTTAAATTATTTTCTCCCGTATCTGTTCCAACTCTAACAATTCTGTCAAGCCCATTATATTCCTCCCCCTTTTCAAATTTCACATAAATCCCATTTTTTGGAATCAAGTTTAATTGACCTTCAAATGGATAACTAAATCTTTCCAATCTGTTGAATATTTCATGTATTTCATTTACCATTTTCTTCATTTATTAAATCTTTCAATTTTGCGGGTCTTTTACCTTGGACAACACCTTTTAATGGTTCTTCAATATTTGTCAAACTACTGTTAAGAGGCTTAATATATGACTGACCTGCTAAAATTATAAATTTATCATCTTCAAGATTTGCAACTTTCCTTAATTGTTCAATAACTCTTTCTCCCCACAATTTTGTTTCCTCTACTGTAAGAACTTTAAGTTTTGGTTTTTGTGCTCTTTTATTTGGTGATACATAGCTTAAGGTCATATCATAGGGTTCAACTTCTTCCTCGAGATTAAGTAAATGATGTTTGGCAGAGAGAATGTAAATTTTATCTGGTTTCAATGCTTGACCATAAGCTAAACTATTAGTAAAAAGAGGGCCTTTATACAAATCCTTTGCTTTGCTTTTGACATTTCTTTTTTTAGACACACATGATATTAGAACTATTCGTTTCATTGTTTGTTATAACATAAACCAACTTTTTCCAGGCTACTCGCAAACACTTGCTGATCTAAACGGTTATTTTTTGATTGCGAGCCGCTACTTTCCATTCATCTACAACCTTGCCATTTTCCACCACTTGTAAGTATTCATATTTGGCTACCGTGGGGCATATATGGTGGGGAACGGCATAGTGTTCATCTCCAACCTCAGATATTTTGAGGTCATCGTATTCAACTACCAAATGTTCTTCGGATTGGCCAATTTGCCTGCCGTGTTCCAGCGTCAAAAAACGAAGTCTTGGAAAAGGCATTTCTGGAGCTATGGACTTATGGCCCAAATCAAAACAAAGGATGCCCGCTTTTGGCTTACTGATGATACGTGTAAATAAAACAGCCGCCGGAAGAAAGTTCATTTCTGGAAAAAGTCCACCGTATCCAGCATCCCATAATAGTGTAGTTCCAGGACTTGCTATAACTTCTTTACGTTTGGAATGAAATGGAAAAGTAGGGGAGCCACCTGCAATGATAATAGGTTGCGGTAATCCCGCATCTACTATTTTCTTTTTTAAGGTCAAAACGGTCTCAAACGCCGTATTACAGTCTTTTTCTCGAATTGTGGAGTCAGGATTTCTTAAATGCCCATCATAAACATGTAAACCGGCTATGGATAAATTTGAATGTTCCGATACATGCTTATAAAGGTTAAGGGCTTCCAGATTTGGAGGAATTCCGGTCCTGTTCATACCTACGTTCAAATCAATATACAACGAAAGGTTTATTTCATTTTCAGCCGCAATATCGCCAAGGAAGTCAGCGGTTGCGCTATTATCGACCAAGGCAGAAAACTTTATTTCTGGAAATTTTTCAATTAGAGCTATGAAACGTGCCATGTTGGCTCCAATTGGCTGCATGGCCAAAAGTACGTCCGGAGCATTGCAAGTGGCCAGTAATTCTGCTTCAGCTATCGTGGCACACTTAAACTTGGTGATACCTTGCTCCAACTGCATGTGTATGATTTCCGCACATTTGTGTGTTTTCACGTGTGGGCGCAAGTTTTCTGGACTACCTGCCATGTTTACCATGGTTCGGATGTTGTGCCGTATCCTATCGGGATAAATCAATAGGGATGGAGAAACTACAGATTCAGCGTTTTTTAAAGGAAACCAGTTTTCAGTATTCATGGAGAGGTTATTTATGTAACTCGAACATGGCTTCTATTTCTACCGCCACCTGACCGGGGAGCATCATTCCAACTGCACTTCTAACGCCAACCCCATTTTCAGGACCAAAAACATCGGACATCAATTCACTATACCCGTTAATGACTAACGGCTGATCTCCAAAATCTGGGGTGCAGTTGACCATTCCCAACGTTTTTACCAATCTTTTAATACGGTCCAAGCTTCCAAAATGAGTGCTAATGGTTGCCAACATTGTGAGTGCTACATGTCTAGCGGCCTCCTTTCCCTGTTCTAGCGTCAGGTTTACTCCAACGCGACCAGTGTATAGGGAGCCGTCACTTAGCATGGGTCCTTGCCCGGAAACATATAGAAAATTTTCCACAACTAAAATGGGTTTATACAAACCTGCGGGCGGAGGTGCCGGTGGTAGGATTAGTCCAAGTTCCTTTACTTTTTCAGAAGGCTTCATGAATTATATTTTATAGGTAAAAGATACGATATAAGTGTCTTTTCCACCCGTATAACCAAAATCAAAATATCCTTTTGTGAAAAATTTATTGAAAAAATAGGTACTTCCAATCCCAATAGCCATTTCTTAGATCAAGATAACTGCCCGTAACAACTATTTGACTCATGATTACTGCATGGACTTTCCAAAAGGGTACTCTCTACGTTTCTGTCCTTATTGATTATGGGAAAGGTGGTCTAAAAAACATATAGCTTGTATGCACAACTTAGGCAACTGTTTATCAGGTGTAAAAAAGAAAACCTTGGACTAGACGGTTAATTTTCCATTCGTAGTCAAATAAAAATATCTAATATAAGCACACCTACCAATCCCATGACACCTATAGTGGTTTCCATGACCGTCCATGTCTTCAACGTATCCTTTACCGATAGGTTAAAATACTCTTTGTACAGCCAAAAACCGCTGTCGTTTACGTGTGAAAGCATTAAACTCCCCGAACCTATTGCTAGGACCATAAGTTCAGCACTTACCCCAGTCCCATCTACCAAAGGCAGCACAATACCAGCAGCTGTAAGTCCGGCAACCGTTGCCGATCCGACACAGACCCTTATAACGGTGGCAATAAGCCATGCTAAAATCAAAGGAGAAATTGAAGAACCGTCGAGCATAGCTCCAATATATTCACTTACGCCACTATCTATAAGTACTTGTTTTAGGGCGCCGGCACCAGCTATGATCAGTAAAACCATGGTTATTCCTGTTATGGCACTGGCTACAGAATCCATAACTTCTTTCATTTTTTTACCAAGGGCAAGACCTAAGGTATAAATGGCGACCAAAACCGAAATAAGCATTGCAATGACTGGATTGCCTAGAATTGTAGCGACTTCGTTTATAGTGCTTCCTTTCGTCGCGAAAACATTGATAAGAGACGCAAACCCTATCAGTATTACTGGCAAAAGTGCAGTGAGGATGCTATTTGCTGTGCTTGGCATTTCACTTTCGGTCAATACCTTTGGGTTTAGAAACTGTTTTAGCGGGGTCGCTTTTACATTTTTAAT
>CAJQMW010000386.1 GCA_905479535.1 uncultured Maribacter sp.
GTACCAATGGCCTTTCTTCCATTGTTGTTTTGAATACCGATGAACCGTTGACCGATATCATTCCGGAATCCCTTGAAGATGCCGTTTATCAACTCCGGGAATATTTTGAAGGACAACGACAAGAATTTAATCTGACCCTAAACCCTGAAGGGACCGATTTCCAAAAACGTGTTTGGCGGGCGTTACAAGAGATTCCTTTAGGCAAGACCGTTTCCTATCTACAACTTTCAAAAACCTTGGGTGATCCTAAGGCCATAAGGGCCGTTGCGGCGGCCAATGGAAGAAATCCGTTATGGATCGTGGTCCCCTGCCACAGGGTCATAGGAAGTGATGGTTCCTTAACCGGCTACGCCGGAGGGTTACACCGTAAAAAGTGGCTTTTGGAACATGAAAGTCCGGCAAAACAACAAACCTTGTTCTAGTTTTTTCGCATTTCTTAAATTTTTAAAGTAAATCCAAGGGGCTTTTTACCTGTAATAAACTTCTGTTGGAAACATGGGTGTACAGCATAGTGGTTTTTATGTTATTGTGACCTAAAAGCTCCTGTATTAGCCTTAAATCTGTGCCAGATTCCAGAAGGTGGGTAGCGTAGGCATGCCTAAGGCTGTGAAGGGTAACGTCTTTTTGTATGTCCGCCCGTTCACAGGCGTTGGAGAAAACCGCCCTTAAACTCGCGGGAGCATACTTTCCTTTTTGACCTTCGAACAAATAGGTATTTGGCTTATACCTTTTATAATATTCACGTAGTATTTCTTTTAACGATTCTGGAAACGGTAGTTGCCTATCCCGTTTCCCTTTGGCAGCCCGTATGGTAACCCTATTACGGTGGCTATCTAAATGGGAAATTTTTAAGTTGATAAGTTCTCCACTACGCAGACCCAAGGCGTATATGGTCGTTAACATGGCCTTATGTTTTAAATTGGAAGTAAGTTCCAATATTCTTTTAACCTCTTCGAGCGAAAGAATATCGGGTAGCACTCTTTGTGGTTGTCTTGGTCTGAGCGTATCAAAATCGACATTTGTGGCGAAAATTTCCCTAAGATAAAGGGCTATAGCACTTAATAGCTGTTTTTGAGTGGTGTATGCATATTTTCTATCTATAACGATTTCCCTGATCTTTTGTAATAAAAATTTATTGTCGAGCCTATGAATTTCCTGCTCCGGTCCAATATAACGGTCAAAAGAAGCTAAAAGGCCTATATAGGCATTAATAGTATTAGGACTATACCTTTTTATTAGCATTAACTGCTTAAAGTCTTTAAACTTATCCATAACCCACATATTCGGTGTATATAAGAAAGTTACCTAATTTTTTCTTATAAATATCTGAATATGCTGGTTATAAGAACTTTTTAAGTAATTTAGACTTAACTAAACGTTCAGGCCGATTGCCGGAGGACATATCGCTCCGCCATGAAATCCGGCCCTATCCAGAGCGGTCCATTTTTTTAAAGGGGCGGTGCATCACAAAAGTGGCGGAACCCGACCTAAATGGATTTCACGCTCCCACGATACTCGATCGGCCTGAACGGCCCCTGTGTAAAACGCCATAAATTCAATCGACCCGGGCTCGGGGAAATAACATATGAAGAGTACAACCGGCATGAACACAGTATAAAGCGCACGGGGCGTTTTAAAAGCTACATGCGTGGCGGTCAAATCCCAAAATTCGAGTACTTTTATAACAACCATACCAACACGAAAATCAGCGAACATTAACCAAAACGCCCCGCCCGCTTTATACAGGGGCCGTTACCCACAATACCGAAAAAATGATAATTACGGAATTTAACCGTACAAATATTTGTTTTGTACGGTTTTTTAGCGTACATTTGAATAAATTATCAATTATGGCAACGAAAGAATTAAAACAAGAAAAAGCAAGATTTGATACTCGTTTAACTAAAGAACAAAAATTATTCTTTGAAAGAGCTGCACGAGTTGGCGGTTACAGAAGTTTAACTGATTTTGTAGTTTTAACGGTTCAAGAAAGAGCTAAAAAAATCATATCGGAAAAAGAGCAAATTATTGCTTCAAAGAAAGATAATGAAATATTTTTTGAAGCAATTACTAATTCACCTCAAGCAAACAAAAACCTTGTTAATGCTGCAAATGAATACAAAGCTCTTTTATCTAAATGAATGAATTAACAGAAAACTTAAATTCTAGTCACAGAAAAAAGGAATTTTCTTGTGGAAAAGATATGCTTGACAATTATTTACACAAACAAGCTAATCAAGACATTAAAAGAAAATTATCTGCCTGTTTCGTTTTGAATGACCAAGAAACTGATTTATTAAAAGGTTATTACACTCTAGCCAATAATAGTTTAGACCAAAAAATAATTCCTGCCGAATTTCAGAAAAAATTACCCAATTCGTATAAGTCCATACCGACCACTCTACTCGGAAGATTGGCAATAGATAATAGGTTTCAAAAAAAAGGAGTTGGGAAACTATTATTAATAGACGCTTTAAGAAGGAGTTACGAGATTTCTAAAAGTATTGGTTCATTTGCTGTTGTAGTTGACCCAATAGATGAAGATGCGGAACGATTTTATAATAAATATGGCTTTATTAAACTTCCTGACAGCGGAAAAATGTTTTTACCGATGAATACGATAAAGACATTATTTGAATAAAAGTACTGTGGGTAATCGAGTAGACGGCCGTAGGCCGTAAAGCCCACGGTGCGCCTCTCACACCACTCCCGAATTCTCGGGATACGGGTCTCGTATACGGCGGTTCGCAATCCATCTTTTCAATCGCTCTTTACACCAATCGAAACTATTCTG
>CAJQMW010000387.1 GCA_905479535.1 uncultured Maribacter sp.
GTTTCCTCCACCCAATCCAAAACGGTTCCTTTTTGCAATTCTTTCAGTTCGTTTTTGGATAGTCTTGGTAGTTTATCCGCCAATTCTGTATAACTCATGCCATAGTCATCTATCATATTGCTATCCCAGACCCTATGCAAATTGCTCCCCCTCCCGAACCATTGTAATTGGAGGTCATTTCCACCTTTATCCTCTAAGCGACCAATGTGCATGGGTTGGTGTAAATCGCCTATAAGGTGTACCAAAAGTTTCAGGTAAAAGATTTTATCCTTTCTGGAGCTAGTTGGATTCTTGACAATATTTATGCACGTATTGATGCCTATTACCAAATCCCCGTACTCACTGGGTTCTACATCGGTATATTTTTTATCAGCGGGAAAATTTACATAATGCCAAGCACTGAACTCCCGATATTTCCTATCCGCCTTTATCTCATCGCCAAAATTAGCTACGGCGGCTAAACTTTGTCCGTCCAATAAATCGGCAATCGCCTTTTTAGTCTTACGGCTCAAGTGTTCTTCAGCCACCTCTCCAACTACCCTATGACCTGTCTTTGACCAAACCATATCGTTGGCAAATGAACTTTGAAATGCTATCAGGAATAAAAATAAAATTGTTCTCATGCTCTAAATTTGCTCAAAAATAGAACATCAAATTTTAAGGTATTGTTAAAACTTCCTTCAGCTAAATTATAAATTAGACCTTGCGAAAATGAACCGGACACTTTCAGCCTTTAAAAAAATTAAGTCACCTTACCTGCGATACTCAGTTTTGGGCATTCTAGGTATTTTCATGCTGCTTGTAATCTTCGTGCTCAGTATAAATACAGGGTTGTGGGGATCAATCCCCAGTAAAAAAGAACTTTCCAATTTCCAATATCAGGTAGCCTCTGAAGTATATACCTCGGACAGCGTTCTCATTGGAAAATATTACTTAAACGATAGGCAGCCCATTGTTTACGAAGAATTCCCAAAACATTTAAGGCAGGCATTGGTTTTTATTGAAGATGAGCGTTTTTACGAACATTCCGGGGTGGATTTTCCCAGTCTGTTCCGCGTAGGAGTCAAAACTGTATTAATGGGAGATGAATCTTCTGGAGGCGGCAGTACCTTGACCCAGCAACTGGCCAAAAATTTATATCCCCGTAAGGACAGGAACAAAACCAATATCGTCGTCGATAAAATCAAAGAAATGATCATCGCCAAAAGACTGGAGCGTCTCTACACAAAGGAGGAAATCCTTACCCAGTATTTAAACACGGTCTCATTTGGGGACAACACTTTTGGTATTGAAAGTGCAGCACTGAAGTTCTTTAACACGCGTACCGAAAATTTAAACTTATCACAAGCCGCAACTTTGGTAGGAATGCTAAAGGCAAACTATAGTTACAATCCCAGGATCTTCCCGGAAAAAAGTCGCGCTAGACGGAACCTTGTTCTGATTACCATGAAGAATAACGGTTTTATTACGAATGAAGAGCTGGAAAATTTACTTCCGAGTCCATTACGGCTGGATTATAAGGAGTATGATTACAATTCTGGATTAGCTCCCTATTTTAGGGAGGAAGTCCGCAGACAAATGCTTTCTTGGACAAAGACACAAAATGAGGCTGGAAACGAATTTAACCCTTACACCTCTGGCCTAAGAATATATACGACCCTCAACTATAAGATGCAAAAACTTGCCGAAGAGGCTATGGTAGAACACATGGCCAAACTTCAAAAAGAGTTCGAGAAAAGTTACGGACAAAATGCACCCTGGTTAAGGGATAACAAACTTCTTACCAAAATGGCAAGAAGAACGACTGCCTATAAGAATTTAGAGAAACAAGGGCTTGAAGAAGCACAAATTATGGATAGCCTGTATTCGGTAAAACGTAAAA
This sequence comes from uncultured Maribacter sp., assembly GCA_905479535.1. GTDB lineage: Bacteria > Bacteroidota > Bacteroidia > Flavobacteriales > Flavobacteriaceae > Maribacter. Next base: position 1,883 of record CAJQMW010000387.1, read on the forward strand.
TGACCTTGGCTGGTTGGGAAGGTGATATGGAGAAGGAGGCAAGTACCATGGACAGTCTTCAACACTACCTGAAATTTCTAAATACCGGTTCCCTGGCGTTGAACCCTAAAACAGGGGAAGTACTTACCTGGATAGGCGGGGTCAACTTTAAGCATTTTAAGTACGACCATATTTCCCAGAGCAAACGGCAAGTAGGGTCCACTTTTAAACCAATAGTTTATACAGCTGCCCTAGAACAAGGTATTGCACCCTGTACCTATTTTTCCGCACAGGAAGTAGCCTATGAAAATTTAAGAGGGTGGTCACCTAGCAACTCAAGCGAAAAAGATGAGGCCTACTTAAACTATTCCATGGAGGAAGGATTGAGTAACTCCGTAAACACCATAGCGGTCAAGGTCTTGGAAAAAACGGGAATTGAAAACGTTTTGTCTCAAGCGAAAAAAATGGGCATATCGGAAGAGCTGCCCAATCAACCTTCTTTAGCGTTGGGAACCGGGGAAATAAGAATAATAGAATTGGCCCAGGCGTATACGAGCTACCTCAACAGAGGAAAATCCGTGGAGCCTTTTCTTATCAAGTCGATTAGTGACAGAAACGATAGCATCCTGACCAAATTTGAAGCAACAATCGATGATGAGCCTGCTTTTTCAGAAGAAAACGGACAAATTATGATAGAAATGATGAAATCTACCACAAATAACGGAACGGCATCCAGAATTAGAACTATCTATGGCCTGTCCAATGACCTTGCCGGTAAAACCGGTACTACCCAGAACAATAAGGACGCCTGGTTTGTAGCACTTACACCAAAACTGGTACATGTTTCTTGGGTAGGTTTGGACAACCAAGAAATAGGTTTTAAAAACACTAGCCTAGGTCAAGGGGCCAATGCGGCCTTACCCCTTTTCGCACTATGGTTTCAGAAATTAAATAAAGACCCTTCTTTTAATACGATCACTAAAGCTGAATTTCCACGACCAGATGCCGATGTGATCAACGCCCTGGACTGCGAACCTATGAAACGGGACGGTTTCTTCAAGCGCTTGTTCAAAAACCCGAACAAGAAAAAACAAAAGAAATTTAGGGGATAATCCAAAATATTGAAAAAATTTGATATATTTATGATATCATTTTAATATCATATACCATGTCAACTGAAAAAAACTACAGACCTTTCAACGGTTATGTCATGCTCTTTGTTTGCCTACTTCTAATTATTACGGGAGTGGCACTACTAAAAATCTATGTGGGTGCTTTTATGATTTTTGTGGCTCTTATTTCTATAGCCGGCTTCGTAATGGTAAATCCAAACGGTTCCAGGGTCCTGTTACTCTTTGGAAATTACAAGGGGACCATCAAAAAAAATGGATTCTTCTGGGTAAATCCATTTTATACCAAAAAGAAAATCTCTTTACGGGCCAGCAATTTTGATAGCGAAAGGCTCAAGGTAAACGACAAACTAGGGAATCCGGTTATGATCAGTACCATTTTGGTGTGGCGTGTTACCAACACTTATAAAGCCGCATTCGATGTTGATGATTATCAAAACTTTGTCCGTGTACAGACCGACGCAGCCGTGCGAAAATTGGCAAGCATGTATCCTTACGACAATTTTGCGGATGAAGGTCTTGATGAGGATATCACCCTACGTTCCAGTCTTAATGAGGTTAGTGAGGCTTTGGAGAAAGAAGTCCAAGAACGTTTGTCCATGGCAGGAATCGAGGTTTTGGAAGCACGGATAGGCTATTTGGCCTATGCACAGGAAATAGCGAATGCCATGTTAAAAAGACAACAGGCAACGGCCATTGTCGCGGCAAGACATAAAATTGTAGAGGGTGCAGTGAGTATGGTGGAGATGGCCTTGGGTGAACTCAGTAAAAAACAATTGGTAGATTTGGACGAAGAAAGAAAAGCGGCCATGGTCAGTAATTTAATGGTAGTTCTGTCTTCGGATAAGGATGTATCGCCCATCATAAATACAGGCACTTTAAATCATTAAAAATGCGTGTCTTCCAAGAATCCCAACGTTTTAATCAATGGTGGTTACAACTGCTAAATATCGGGCTCCTATTATTTTTAGGCTATTTTATGTACACGTGGCATATAGCAAAAGAAGCGATCGGGAACGTAAGTGCTAATGATACGATTGGACAGGTAGTGTTCATGGCTTCCGTAGTACCCGTATTGATATTTTCTTATCTTCTAAAACTGAATACCTCTATAGATGAAGTAGGCGTTCACTATCAATTTTTTCCTTTTCATTTTTCAACGAAATCAATTAGATGGGACGAAATTGAAGAATGCTATGTGCGTACCTATAGTCCGATTAAGGAATATGGAGGCTGGGGATATCGTATTTCTATTGGAAAAAACGGTAAAGTTTTAAATGTTAAGGGGAATAAGGGTATACAAATAGCATTGAAAAATAACAAAAGATTATTACTGGGCACCCAGATGGAAAATGACGCACAGGGAGTCATTAGTCGGTATTTCGGAATAGATGAGTAAGAAAAAAGCATTTGCATTACGGGTAAATGAGGATATGCTCAAAGCTATTGAGAAGTGGGCTTCGGACGAATTCCGCAGCACCAATGGGCAGATTGAATGGATGTTAATGAAGAGCCTCAAAGAGGCCAAA
>CAJQMW010000388.1 GCA_905479535.1 uncultured Maribacter sp.
AGAGCCATCGAGGAATTATCTAGATTAAAGTTTTTTATCAACAAAAAGCTTAACGCTATCCACGGCGCACCAATATACCCCCCTATAGGATTTTGGTATGGCCGAAAGTGATGTGGTATCAACCGGTTGTGGTTCCCCAAAGACCACCGGGGGCTGGCAAGCAATTATAATGACCATAAGGCCAGTAAGCATAATGAATTTAATTTTTTCCATGAGGAATAAATTATACATTTATATCAAGTAGCTAATAGGTTCGCATCTCACTTTTTCGTTTTTCTAGCAGCACGTCCAAATCACGTATGGTCTCGGCTATGGCGGCTTGAAAGCTTTCCTCGTCCGAGGATGCAAATATCCTCGGACCGGGTTGGCTTAATCGTATTTCGCATATTTTCCCTTTGCCGTAGGTATTCTTTTCTTCCTTGAAAAAAACATCGGCCCTAATTATCCAGTCAAATTTTTTGGCCAAGCCATTCAGTTTTTCGATTACCAGTCTTTCTGCCGATGTGTTCTTGGCAGTATGTACAAATTGAATATCGTGTGTCATTTCCGTTGTCTTATTTTTTAGTTTCTTTGGGGATTTAAGTTATCACCAGCACTTTTAGCATGTACGCCTAACGATCAATACCTAAATAAGGCGTTTACCTTAGCATAGGTATCGGGCATTGCCTCCTTTTCCATAACGTAAACCTTACCCCCATTTAAAAATGTTCTGATGGCCGCCATGTTCAATAAGGAAACATTGGACGGTAGTGCCCTCTCATCGATACGGACGTGTCGTTTTTTAGGTTCGTAAATACCCCAAATATTTTCGTTTTTCTGCAAGAACAAAGTATCTATTCTTCCTTCAAGTGCGGCAGGTACCACCCCTTGTATTTCAGACGACGTTCTGCCCGTACCTTCATGCTTTTTGAACAGTTCTATTCTTTGCTTCCGTTCACGGTCGAAAATGGGTTCCATTTTTTTCCATGCCAATTCGTGTAGCAAAACCTCATCTGCTTCCGAAAGATTGCACACGATATGGTCATCCAAAAGATTTTTGTACGTGTTCACTTTCTGATATATAGGGAACAAAAAATCTTGACATGCCAAAATCATCGGCTTGTTTTCTTCCCGTAACATAGTCATCAATCCTTGGTCTATGGCCCAGAAGTACCTTGAGATTTCAACCTTACGATCACGGTCTGTGGCTCCATGGCCATGAAACGAAGCTGCCCCATGACCTTGATGTTGGCTCCTGAACTGAAGGTTTTTTTGCTCATAATCGTAACCTACCTGTTCTTCCATTCGGTGAGGAATCAGTTCTTCAATGAAAATCTTAGAACTATGGTAACGCGTCTGTTTGTACAGGTTTACATTTTCCAATTCCAAGGTCAGGACGAAATAAGTTCCATCTCCTGTGAAGATGGGTAGCAAAGGGGAAAGGTAAAAACTGTTGGCTACATAATTAAAGGGTTCGAAGCGAATTGGAAGGGAATATTTTTTGAAGATACCATCTGTCAAGAACAGTGCTAGTCCCTCCGATTGGTGTCTCCAAAATTCACCATCATCGATCAATACCTGAATGGGCGTGACCAGGTCGTTAATTTCATTGCGGCCCAATGCCTCTTTTTCCAATTTGGTTTTAACCTCTTTCAGTTGATTTTTCAATAGTAGGGAATCCTTTCCCTGAAGTACGTCTTCCCCCACCCTATGTGTTGGCATGAAAATGGAGATACAAAACGCACTGCGTAGGCTATCCAACCTCTCTATGTCCTTTTTAACAATTATATCCATACATCAAAATGTTAATCAAGTTCTTTAGACCCAAGGTAATGAGGTGTTCATCTTAAAAAAATGATTTAAATCATAAAAGGTTTGGCTTGCTAAGAATAGTAATATAGGGATTACAGGATGTAGGAGAGCAATGGGATATTAAGCTAGTCCCCTATGAGAATTTAAAATAAGAATTCGCTCAAATTCATCATGTTCCGCTAGTTCAGGACACAAATAAGGCGTTCCGAACCTCTAAGAAAATGGCAATGAATTTTCTGGGTGATTGGTCTGAACCGGCTATAGCTTCTCCCCAAAGGCCAAATCCCCTGCATCACCGATACCGGGAAGAATATAGCCCTTACCGGTAAGTTCGGGGTCAATAGCGGCGATCCATAAATGGGTATTTGCTGGAAAAACCTTTTTGATATGCTCAATGCCGGCCTTTGAGCCTATTACCGAAATAATATGTATCTGTTTGGGCGTACCGTGTTCTTTTAATGCGTTCAGTACATTTTCCAAGGTCTTTCCGGTAGCCAACATGGGATCTGTCAACACCAAGGTTTTGTCATTTAAGGAGGGTGCGGCAAAGTATTTTACGATAACCTCAAAGGCATCCTCATCGCCCCGATGATGGCGGTAGGCCGAAATGAAGGCATTTTCTGCTCCGTCAAAATAGTTCAACATCCCCTGGTGCAAAGGTAGTCCTGCACGCAAGACGGAACATAATACCAATTTATCGTTGGGCAATGCCATTTTTTTGGCGGCAAACGGGGTCTGAACCACTTTGTCCTTATAATTCAATGATTTACTCATTTCATAGCTTAGAATTTCCCCAATACGTTCTATATTCCTACGGAAACGCATAGGGTCCTTTTGGATATCGGTATCCCTAATTTCAGCTATAAACTGATTCAAAAGCGAGTTTCCTTCGCCAAAGTGGTGAACGGTCATTTAGAAATGGTTTTTATTAAAGATACAAATTCCGTCTATTTAAAGAGAAATTCATGAAAGTCCCCCTTAAAGTAAGTATTCCATCTTCAATAGTGAATGACGTAAATCCATCTATAAAAAAGAACGTTCCTTTTTACAGGAACGCTCTTCTTCATCAATCAAAAAACAACTATTAAAAACAACCTAAACTATTTTTTCAATGCGCTTCACTTTTTTAAGGAGTTAATCCCTCCCTGTAGATCATAAATTTTTTTAAAACCTATTCTTGACAGTTCTTTAGCCGCTTTTTGGCTTCGATTACCGGACCTACAATAAATATAGACCGGCTGTGCTTTATTCAATTTTCGAATACTCCTTTTGAACTTGAAAGGTTGAAACCAATCTACGTTTACTGCACCTTTGATATGTTCACCGTCATATTCCCTAGGAGTTCTAACATCGATCAATTGAACCGATTCATCAAATACGGCATCCAAAAATGCTGTACAGGTTAAAATTTCAACGTTACTTGGCCGTTGCCTATCCTTACTAAAAAAAGAACTGAAAAATGTCATACCGATTTGGGTTCTTGCTATTTAAAGGGGGTGCTTTTGTAAACGACTGCTCCCAGTACCTATAAGAAGACCAATATTGACTTTGGGGGAACATTTAATAGGTTAACCGTTGAAAGCCAGCATCTATCCCGATTAAATATACCGGTCTGAATATCATGTTTACGAAGATACTAACATGCACAAGTGCGCTTCAGTAACTTTTGTTACATAGCGGTATATTTTGAGGTTAAATATGTCTTAAAAGAATAAGATGGTACCAGTAGTGAATTTTTACAAAATTAAGAGCAGTATCTAGTTTTCATTTGCGTTCGCTTTGAGAATAAATAATCCTCGGGGCAAGCCCACGAGGTATTCAACGGAAGAAAGTTTAAACATTTTATGAAAACCATCCCTTTTCAAACTTTCCTCTAAAACCTCCAAGGCAAAGCCTCCTTTAGATTCTAATGATTAAAGCATCGTTGTAGGCTCACGATACTCGGAAAGATTAAATTTGCCGAGTTCCTTCATAGCATTCATACCTCCCTTGATATCGATCAGGTTTTCATAGCCCATCGATTTTAAAATGGACACAAATACCATGGACCGGTAACCGCTACGGCAATGCACATGATAGGTTTTGTGCTTGTCCACCTTCGTCATGCTGTCCTTTAAATAATCTAAAGGAGCGTTGACAGCGTTTTCTACATGTTCGCTATTGTACTCGCTGGCGCGGCGCACATCTAAAATATGTATATCCTCATCTATCATTTTATGGGCCAGTTCCTTTACATCAACAGACGGGACGGTCCCAATTTCCTTTCCAGCTTTTTTCCATGCGGCAAAACCTCCTTTTAAATAGCCCAAGGTGGTATCAAAGCCAATTCGGGCCAAGCGGGTGGCAACCTCTTCTTCCCTACCCTCATCCGTAACAATGAGTATAGGCTGTTTTACATCTACTATGGTGGTTCCTACCCAATTTGCAAAACTGCCATCAATGCCTATATTGTAAGAATCTGGAATAAAGCCTTTGGCAAAGGCCTGGGCTTCACGTGTATCTATGACGATGGCGCAATTTTGTTCCAGTAACGATTCAAATTCGGCAACGTTCAGGGGAGTGGTTCCTTTTTTGACCACCTCATCGATACTCTCATAGCCTTGAATGTTCAGCATTACATTCTGTGGGAAATAACCTGGCGGAGGTGTTAAACCGGTAAGTATGGCATCAATAAACTCTTCTTTGCCCATATCCGGTCGTAATGCGTAATTGGTCTTCTTTTGATGGCCTAACGTGTCCGTAGTTTCGTCACTCATCATTTTGCCACAGGCACTGCCGGCTCCATGTCCTGGATAAACGACAATATCGTCCGAGAGCGGCATAATCTTGTTTCGTAATGAATCGTATAGATGTCCGGCCAATTTCTCTTGGGTAAGTTCCGCGATTACTTTTTGGGCCAAATCCGGTCTACCAACATCACCAATAAAGAGGGTATCTCCGGTAAAAAGGGAGGTTTCCTTTCCGTTTTCATCGATCAGCAAATAGCAGCTACTCTCCATGGTATGGCCCGGAGTATGGATCAATCTGATTTTAGACTTGCCCAATGGAAATTCCTGACCATCCTTTCCCAAGATGATATTGTAGGTGGTTTTCATAGCGGTGGGCCCATAAACGATATCAGCTCCCGTCCTCTTTGCTAAATCGATATGGCCAGAAACGAAGTCCGCATGAAAATGGGTCTCAAAAACATATTTTATTTTTGCGTTGCGCTCCTTAGCCATTTGAATATAAGGTTCAACTTCACGCAGTGGATCTATAATTGTAGCCTCGCCGTTACTTTCAATATAGTAGGCGCCTTGTGCCAGACAGCCGGTATAAATTTGTTCTACTTTCATGATGTATAGTTTTAAGATTTACTCGATAATCG
>CAJQMW010000389.1 GCA_905479535.1 uncultured Maribacter sp.
GGTATTTTTCTACCAGTTCATTGAACTTAGGTGTAATCCGCAGCAGAGCTGTATTTTCCAAAGAGTAAAGTTCAGATTTGTTCTTGTACCCATTTTTTAAAAGTTCTTCAAGGTAAAATATGGCCGTTCCATAATCCTCAATACTGGAACTATAGGAGATAATTTTCAAATAACTTTCAAAATTTGTGGGATCCGTGATCGTTTTGAGCATATATAAAAAATTCAAGGCTTCTAAATCCACCATCTTTTCCGCATTAATCGCGTCTATATTATCGGCTATCAAAGCATTAAGGTAACCTCTTAAACGCTTACCCATACGCCTTTTAAACAAATTGTCGCTTTCTTCTATTTTGTCCAATTCCGTCATTTGGTAATTCCACCAACCCAAATTATTGTAGTTGTAGGTGATGATGTCCTCTTCCAAGTAGTAATTATAATCCTCCTTAATAAATGTTTCTTTTAAAAAATAGTTATTCTGATCTCTATTGTTGGTCCTGAACGAACTACTTCTCTTTAGTGACCTTAGCGTTCTTTTCAAGGAGTCTATTTCCAACAGGGGGTCAAACACACGATCGATAGTGGACAATTGATATTCGGCTAAAATAGGCTTATTAAGCGTGAACATTTCATTTGCTTCCGCCAAGAAGTTTTCATAGGACCTGGTAATTAAACTATCCTTTCTTATCTCACTCCCTTTTGACATGGCATGGATTGTAAGAATTCTCAAGGCATCCACTAATAGGTCGTTATTGGGCCAATTATGGCCACCATCAAAAAGTAAAAGTTGATTCGGGAATTTTAATTTGTCCAGAATTTTTTGGTCTACAAGCATTGCTCTATAATTATAGTCTTCCCTACCAACTATTCCTAGAAAATAAAAGGGGTTCTTATTATTTAGAATTTCAATATTACCGATTGCGGCCCCACACGAAACAACTCCTTCGATATCTTTGATGAACGTGGGTAAAATGGATGCAAAACGGGCCCCATTTGAAAATCCTGCCGTATAAACACGATTTTTACGAACGGGAATCAGATCTACCAATGCATTGAACATTCTACTGGAGATTAAAACGTTTTTAGAAAGGGCCAAGGTGTCGCTAATATTATTGGAGCTTGCAACCACATAACCTTCCTGCTCTGCCGCGTCCTTAAACATAGATATGGACTGTTTTGCCTTACCTTCCATATCAAAAACAAAAAGGATGGGCCAAGGCTCTGTCACTTCAAAATTACTGGGAAGATAAATGGCCATAGTTTCGGAAAGAGAGTCATTGACAATGACATCATCGGTTATCGTGCCCTTTGTCAATCTCAACTCTTGTGCTACTAATAGTATAGGAAGTAAAAAAACTAATAACGATATATTTCTTTTCATATTTATGAATTCATCAAAAATCTAGCCAAATTTTTTATCTAAAATTAAGTATTAGCTGCCCTAGAATTTAAAAATAGCGACGATTTTTTTAAATTAACGACCAATTATTGATTTTTAAGCTTGTGAAGTGGAGCATCTGAAATGACTTGGGATAATACGATACTAGTTCTGGTTTCCCCATATTGAATTAATTTATCGATAAACCTTTCCAGATGAAACTGATCTTGCAGAACTACCTCCATGATAATATTTTCGTTACCCGTTATCCTATAGCAATTAACCACTTCCTCCAAAGTGTTCACCATGGCTAAAAATGGTTTCAATTTACCCATAAAGGCCTTCAGGGTAACTATTGCCTTTAATTGATGTCCAGTTAAAGAATGGGATACCTTTGCCGTATACCTTTCCACAATTCCAAAATCTTCCATTTTCTTAACACGCTCCGCTACGGCAGGTGCGGTAAGCCCAATTCCCCTACCAATATTGGCAAAGGATTCTCGGGCGTTCTCTTGAAGCCGATGGAGAATTTTCCAGTTTAGCTCATCTATCTTAATATCCAAAGTTTTTAGTTTAAAATACTTTCTTTCGAAAGTAAATTTACAAAATACCTTTATAAACGAAAGTATTAAGAGGATTAAGTGCTGTAACTTTATATATAATTGCTTGAAAATCCTATCATGTCCAAAAGGAGTTTAGAACATATCCCTATTTATAAAAAAGCAATGGAGCTTTGTATCATGAGCAGGGAAATTGCTTCGTATGTATCTTTGAACAAAGACTTGATGAGACTCTATGAATCCAACAGTCTAAGGGACATCATAGCCAATTCGCTGTTAACTGACGCCATACTCATTCCCCAAAAAATTGCTCAAACTGAATTTTCTAATTCCAATTCTGAGCGTCTAAAAAATGTTTCCTTCATCAATATCATGATCAGAAATATCAACTCTTATTGTTTGGGGCTGGAGAAGGATGGTGTTAAAGAAACGGAGTACTTAAATCTATTGCGAGCGGAACTGAAAAGTTTTAGAAAATATTACAAGAGGTGGAAGTCCTCCTTTAGGTAACTAAAGTTTCTCTTCCTTGTTTTTTCAAGTTTGTTCACTTAATCCTATTCCATAAAATCTTACTTTTATTGGCTTAAAACCATGCATTGAAGACTATAATTCTTATCAATTGCCCAGATCAGCCAGGCATTATTAGTTCCGTAACCAGTTTCATACATTCAAAAAGGGGCAATATCATTTACCTAGATCAACATGTGGATAAATCTGCAGACGTTTTTTTTATGCGTTTGGAAAGTGAATTTGATCAAGCAAATTTTAACCTTAACGAATTTAAAGAAATTTTTGAGGTTGAATTGGCCGGTCCCTATAAAATGAGTTGGACCCTACATCTTAATGAGGTAAGGCCCAAAATGGCACTTTTCGTCTCTAAATACAATCACTGTTTATACGATTTGCTGAGTAGGTTCAAGTCTGGGGAGTTGGCCGTTGAAATTCCCTTTATATTAAGTAATCACCCAGATCTACATTATGTTGCCGAACAATTTGAAGTCCCCTTTTACCACGTACCCGTAACAAAGGACAATAAAGAAGAAGCCGAACAAAATCAGCTAGATTTATTGAAACGGCATAAAGTAGACTTCATTGTTTTGGCCCGGTACATGCAAATTATAAGTGGGAATCTTATAGATAAATTTCCAAATAGGATAATCAATATTCATCATTCCTTTTTACCGGCTTTTGCTGGTGCTAAACCTTACCACGCGGCCTTCAAAAGAGGTGTAAAAATAATTGGAGCTACAAGCCATTATGTGACCGAAGAATTGGATGCGGG
>CAJQMW010000390.1 GCA_905479535.1 uncultured Maribacter sp.
TTCCCGGCAAATTAAGGATTCCCAACCAGGACAGCGTGTTTTGAACGGCCTAGAGGCCTTGAAGAAATCTGAAGAAACCAAAAAAAATACTGAAATAGGTGCCAAAGCCCCTGAATTTTCCGGTCCTAATCCCGAAGGCGAGATCATTGCGCTATCCGATGTAATGGGTAAAGTAACCTTAATAGACTTTTGGGCGGCCTGGTGCAAACCATGTAGAGCTGAGAATCCGAATGTCGTCGCCGTATACAACAAATATCATGACAAGGGATTGAATATTGTAGGGGTATCTTTGGATAGGTCTGCCGAGGCTTGGAAAAAGGCGATTGCCGATGACGGGCTGGAATGGAACCACATTTCTAATGTTGCCTATTTTGATGATAAAATCGCTCAATTATACAACGTTGATGCTATTCCCGCCGCGTTTCTTTTGGATGAAAACGGTATTATTGTCGCTAAAAATTTAAGAGGTCCGGCTTTAGAGGAAAAGGTAGCTGAACTGTTGGATTGATAGTAAATGATTTAGACAGCAAAAAACCCGAACAGTTCAATTGTTCGGGTTTTTTTGTTGGGTTAAGTTGTTGCGTTTAGAATTTATTCTTTACATCACGGAATGTGCCGCTAACCGTTACATCACCATTTGTAACGACACTACCAAAAATATTGACTACAGAATTCTCTCCAATGAACTCCATAGTAGTGCCTTCATTCAATACCAAGTCCCCATAAATTGTTAGGTTGCCTTCCACACGAAAGGTAGCACCGGAATCTAGGGTAACATCTTTCCTTTTGTTATTTCGTCCTACAACAAAGGTGCCATTCATTTCGAAAAGTCCATTTTCATTGATATTGACATCATTTTTAACCGTCCATGCACCACATAACAATAATGAACCACTTACATCAAAATCATTGAATCTTTTAGACCCACGATAGGCTAGGTTTTCACCGGTATCGACATTAAGGTTTGCACTCGTTGAATACTCAATCAAATCGGAACATCTAGCAATTAGGCTTTCGTTAGGCCTGTTCAGTTTTATAATTTGTAAACCTTCTTTCCCAGAGGCGGCAAAAATATAATCACCTTTGGAGGCAACATAGTTGATAGAACCTTCCAACTGGATAATTCCTACCAAGTCGGTATTATCGCTCTGCTGTTCCTCGGACAAGCACAGACCGGCTCCACCGTTGGCCATTAAAAGCACTTTTTCATTCGTTGCCACCGCATTGGTCACCACATCGGCACCATCAACATTATCGGGATTCAACAAAATTGGAATGTATTCTACAAAACTACCTGTGGAAGCATTGTAAACACCTGCCCCCTTGGAGCCTTCGGCGACTACTATTTGGTCCCCTTTAAAATCCAAGGTTCTTTTGGTATTGTCACCAAAATCGGAATCTATGGCGATATCCCTTACAGAATTTAGGTTTTGATCTAAAATGCTAATGCCAGTGCTCGCATCGAGTACTGCAATGGTATTGTCCTTAATCGCAACGGACCTTAAATCCATAAATGGGGCTTCATTGCTAGTAGTTAAATCGGATTTATTATAAATAGTAACAAAACCTTCTTGTCCACTGGTTACAACGACCGTATTGGCAGTGACCTCTACGTCCGTGGCATTAAAACCTTCTTGAAATCCGTAGACAATACCTGCATCTAAGTTCAAACGTCCATTGGAAGCTTGAATCTTGGAAATAAAAGAGTTGGATGTAGCCCTAACCGACCTTTCCGAATCTACTCCTCCAGCTAGGTAAACGTAGCCATTGTCATATTTAATGCCGTTTATATCAGCGTTCGTGTAATATAGTCTTGAAGTTACACGTGGATTTGTCGGGTCACTAATATTAATGACATCAACACCTCCAACGTAGCCATCGGAAACCGTATTATAGGATACGTAGGCGTAGTCTCCATTAACATCTACGTGGGAAGCCGTAAGATTTTCTCCACCACTGAATGAGGGTACATCTACTTGTGCGACTAAAGTTAAGGGGTAATCCCCGGCAACATCATTCTTAGCCGTCAAGGATTTTTTACCTGTAACCGTGGCTTCATCTAAAATGTCCAGCACACCGGACTTATCGTAAACTACACTGTTTTCTAATATGGTTTCATTGGTTTCAACCCTAAGGTTATCTTGGGGGTCTTCATTATAAACGGTAGTTTCATCACTACAGGAAACAATTAAAAGGAAAGGGATTAAAAATAAAATATAAAATCTTTTCATAATTAAGCAACTTGAGATTTGGTTAAATAAGCCCTTCAAGAACGAACTAAGCCCATTTCTCTTATATAAATCAGCGCATTTTCGATGAAATGCACATAATTTATGGTTTACTACGTATGATGAAAGTGATTTTCTATGGAATCAAATTTTCCCCATCTTCTCCAAAACGAAGAGTAATAAAATAGGAAGGGCGAGTAGGAGCACCATCAAGGTATCTGTCTGCAGGAGACTTGGCAAAAAGAGAAGCGTGGTTGCATAACCCCCAATAGCACCGCCAAAATGTGCGGTATGGCCAATATTCCCTAAACGGCTTTTCATTCCATAAATCGAATACAACAAATACCCGATTCCTAAAACATAGGCCGGAATGGGAATGGGAATGAACATAATGCCTAGGGAATCATTGGGTTGTAAAAGGATTGCTGCATATAAAATACCGGTTACAGCACCACTTGCACCCACGGCACTGTAGTATGGTTCGTTTTTATGAAAGAATAAGGCCAGCAAACTACCTGCAAGCAAGCTAACAAAATAGATGATAATAAATTTTGCGGGTCCGAACCAACTAATGACCACATCGGCAAAAAAGTACAAGGTAAACATGTTAAAGAAGAGGTGGGCAATGTCTACATGTAAGAACCCCGATGTTACCATACGCTCTTTCTGTCCTGCCTTGATGGCCCCGATGCCAAACTTGTAACGGTCAAAAAAGTAAGAATCGTTAAAACCTTTTAAAGAAACTAGGACGTTGGCGACGATAACGGCAATGGTGGCAATGTGCAGGTCGTTCATTGTAAGGGTAATGTTTGGGTTCAAATATAGCTATATTTGCCCTTATAATTTAGTACATGCAGTTTCTAGTATTTATTCTTTTATATCCCTTTTTATGGGTTATTTCTATTTTACCGCACCGATTGTTTTATGGGTTTTCAAACGTGGTCTTCTTCTTTGTTTACCATGTGGTGGGGTACCGGAGGAAAGTAGTGCAGAGAAATTTGAAACTGGTCTTTCCGGAGAAGGAGGCTTCTGAAATCGCGCACATTGAAAAAGACTTTTTTAAGCATATGTGTGATATGTTCTTGGAAACCGTAAAAACCATGAACCTTTCAAAAGAAGATGTCCGTAAAAAGTATAAAGTCTTAAATATTGAAGTACTTAGGGAACTGGAAAAAGAACGCAGCATTCTAATTGTCTGTTCCCATTTTGCCAACTGGGAATGGAATGTTAGTATTAATAATTATGTTGATTCTAAAGGCTACGCC
>CAJQMW010000391.1 GCA_905479535.1 uncultured Maribacter sp.
TCTCCGTAGAACTTATACACATTCCAAGGCACCAATACCATCGAACTTGTCCAGTCTGGACCGTTTGCCCATGTGTAACCCCAACCCGATGTTGGGATAATGGCAGGCAATGTCCCATCTACTTGCTGTTCGTCACGATGGTCATCCATCCATTTTTCGTAAACCATAATGCCATCAAAGTTGAACAAACCGGTTTCTATAGCAATGTGTCCGTCACCTGTCCATCCGTTCTTTTCTCGCTGAGGACAGTCGGTAGGGTAACCAAACAAATTTGACAAATACGCTTTGTTGGTGGCATCCCAGATTTTATTAATTAATTCGTTGGAGGTTTCTATGCTTCCCACAGGAGTTACATCACTGTATGTAAAATAGGCAGTCAGACTCTTTGCATTCAGTTCGACTCTACTATCTGTAGCAACTTCTGCATATCTAAAACCTTTGTAATTGAACTTTGGAGCGAATACTTCTTCGCCTTTACCACTAAGCGTATAAATATCGGTTTGAAAGGGATCTGTATCATCCGTAGGACGGTAATGCACTCCCAGCCCCTCATTGTTGATACGTCCTGCTTTTAATTGCTCTCCATGTTTTATGCGTACCTCTGTTCCTTGTGGTCCAGCGATTTTTAACTCGCTGATTCCCGACATATTTTGACCAAAGTCAAACAGATATGTATTGTCCGAAACTTTCTCAAAAGAAATTGCAGGGTATCTTGTTACTTTTCGAACAGGAGGCAACTGTTGTGTACTAATTTTCTGTGTAGGTGAGGCCACTTCCAGCACTTGTTTCCAAACATTGCTTCCTTGGTTGTGATCTACATGCTCTGCTGTGTAAATACTGTTGAACTGAATTTCTCCAAAGGAAGTTTGCCACGACTTGTCAGAAATCACAGTTTCAGTGGTTCCGTCTTTGTATTCAAGTAGCATTTCAAAAGCAAAACGTGGTCGCGCTCTCCAATGTGCTTTGTGAAAATCCCAAACCGCCGTGGACTGATGATTGTACCAACCGTTCCCCAGCACTACATCAATCACATTGTCAATTTTTAGCAAGTCAGTTACCTCATAGGTATTGTACAATACTCTTTTGTCAAATCGGGTATAGATTGGATTCATAAATGCGTCTCCTACTCTTTTACCATTGATTTCCAATTCATGCAAACCGGCAGAAGCCATATACACCGTCGCCTTTGCAATAGGAGATTTGGTTTTTATTTCCTTTCTAAAATAAGGTGCTCGCCTTTCGTTTGTATCTTCCTCATCTGTAATCCAATGGGCATTCCAATTGCCTTTTAATCCGGTCTGAAATGAGGCAAGGTTTGAAAGAGCACTCTCACGTCCTTTTGCGTCCCAAACTTTTACTGCCCAATAATAACACGTATTTGGCAACAGTTGGCCACCACTATAGGTCACCAGATTCCCATCTGACTCCATTTTTCCGCTATCCCAAACCAACGATTTACTTCTTGTTATATTCAACGAATCAGTACCTACGAAAAGTTGGTAAAACAATTGAGCCTTAATTTGAGAATAAGATGATAGTTGCCATGTAAATCGAGGTGCATCAGTGTCAACTCCTATGGGATTTATAGCATATTCACAGCGTAAATCAATCGCACTAAATTTTGTTTTATCGTTTTTTTGGCAGGCTATCAAAGACAATATACATACGACTAGTACAAGTATATTTTTCATATTAATATTCATAAAACTCATGAGATTTTACAGATGAATCGTAATCAGGATTTGGCTGCATGATTTGGGCTCCCACCTTTTCATGCCATCGATCTAACTTGTCCTTCAGTTCCTTCGTTTTTTCCATGTATCCACTCGGAACTCCTTTTCCATTCCTGGTTTCAGGTCTCTGAGCCTTGGCAACATCCAAGCAGGTTTCAACAATATCAGGTAGGTAACCATTCTGTGAAAGTATCTTACCATTTTGGGTTTCAGGAATACCTTTGGGCCAATGCACTTAATGGTATCAACACCCCTCCCAGATGAGTATCGTGCTTGTATAACCGGTACTTGACAAATTAGCCCAGGCAGACCCATACTTCATACCCCCTTTTCCGTATTTGCCAAGGTCTTCTAAATTAAATAGTAGTTACTTTTCAAGTTAAGTCTGAACCGTAGGATGCACTATTCAGGAAGCATCACAAGTTTTCAATTATCTTTAAATGCTATTTAATTTGTTACATTTACCTTCGAAAATGATACATTTCGAATGATGGCGAACCTTCGGTTCGGCAGACCTTCGACTTTCCGACGATAAGACTGCTGCTTCAGCCGCCTTAGTTAAGCTCTATTCATGGTCTCCAGAATCAGTAGAAAGCATCCTGGCCTTTTCCTTTTCCAATATCTGTTCCAACCGCTGAACGACCTCCGGGTATTGATTATATACGTTCACTTTTTCTTTTGGGTCGTTAGTCAGGTGATACAGCGTGCTGCCGATCGGCTTTGTTCCAGGTGCTGCCGGGCAGGTAACCGAGCATGTTACACGGAATTCCGCCAACGGTGAGCAGCCATTCTTCTTCCCAAAGTCCGACAAAACTGGTGTACCCGGCTTGGTTGACCACATGATCGCGAACGGAGGCTTCGTTCGTGCGCTCGAGAAGCAGGTGGCAGAGAAAACTGTAACTGTCCAGCCCCAGCCCGTCGTCTTGTTTCCCGAGCAACTCCCGGAACATCGCATAAAAGTCCGTCAGACTTATAAGGGTGCCGGTCTGACTTCCCGGTTTGATCTTTCCGGGCCAGCGGGCTATAAAGGGCACTCTGGATCCACCCTGTTTCGATTCAACTTCTATCCGCTCCAAGGCGCATTCCGGTAGAATGCGAATTCGCCGTCTTCTCCAGCCATCTCGTCATAATTCGTTACGTAGATGCCATTCCGGTAGGATGGGAATTCGCTGCTTTTCCCGCCGTTTTGTCGTGTTTTCCAGGTTTGAACGATATCCCTAGGGCTCCGTTGTCACTCGTTAAAAACAACAGGGTATTTTCGCTCAATTCAAACGGTCCAGCGTTTCAAGGATCTGCCCGACGGGCCAGTCCCATCCTGAATGTAATCACCATAGATCCCTGCATCGTTTGTTCCTTCAAAACGAGGTGCCGCGTATCGGTCTGCAGTTGGCAAGTCCATAAAAAAAGAACAAATATCCAAAGCAAGTATCAATTCGTCATTACACCATTTTTATCAATACTCCATAATTTCAACGCGCCGAAAATCAATCGGATGGCTATTTGACTGTAGCGAAATATAGCCGTCTTTAAGACTAGCGTCCCCATTCTTTATAAGAGTTTTGCCCAATTCATGTTCAGGATTGAAAGTAGGATTGGTATAACGTAATATTGCTTCCCCATTAGCGTAATGGGTAATTTTATTTTCATTTACCTCAATTTCTAAGGTAACCCATTGGTCTCCATGAAAAGTCCTTTTTACGGTTGGAGGGGTACAATAGGCCTCATTTTTTTTACCATTCATTTCTACTGAAGTGCCGTTGGCACAAATTTCACCAACTGGTCTTTCATCAATCCCATTTCCACCATGAAGATTATATTCTAAGCAAATTGGAAAAGCTTGGTCCAATTTCAAGCTATTCGGTGCTTGGCTATGATATTGAACACCGCTATCTCTATATCCCCATGATGGTGCACCTGGCGCGGTTTCTCCAACAAAGCGATATTCGACTTTCAAGCGATAATTAGACAATTTTTTATCATAATAGAGGCCACCAAATCTATTATTAAAGTCATCTCCATATTGGTCGTATCGAATACTTAAAATACCATCTTCAACCCTAAAAGTATTTCCAAAATTTTCACCTAATTCATGCCCAACAATTTTCATCTTCCAACCATCAAGGTTCTTGCCATTAAACAAGCTTTTCCACTCCATGTTTGTACTAGCAATCCCAGTTTTAGTTGAGTTACAGGCAGTAAGCAA
>CAJQMW010000392.1 GCA_905479535.1 uncultured Maribacter sp.
GGTTACGCTACCGCCGTGTATGGTAAATGGCACAATGGTATGCAACCACCTTATCATCCCAATGCCAGGGGATTTGATGATTTCTATGGTTTCGCCTCCGGCCATTGGGGAAATTATTTTAGTCCCATGCTGGAGCATAACGGTGCAATTGTAAAAGGGGATGGATTTCTAGTTAACGACCTTACCGATAAGGGTCTAACATTCATTGATAAAAATAAAGAAAAAACCTTCTTTTTATACCTTCCGTACAATACACCACATAGTCCAATGCAGGTTCCAGACACTTATTGGAATCGGTTTAAGGATGAACCGTTGGAAAAGCTATATCATGGAGAGGAGCAAGAAAATTTGAAATTTACCAAGGCCGCATTAGCTATGGTAGAGAATATTGATAGTAATGTAGGAAGAATCGTTTCGCATTTACAAAAATTGAATTTAGAAGATAATACTATTATCATCTATCTATCCGACAATGGTCCTAATGGGTTCCGGTGGAACGGCGGTATGCGTGGAAAAAAAGGTTGGGTAGACGAAGGTGGTGTGCGGACTCCTTTTTATATCCAATGGAAGGATTCCATCCCTGCAGGAAAGTCGATAAAAGAAATTGCAAGTGTCCTGGATATATTGCCTACCCTGGCAGAAATGAGCGGTGTTCCTTTGGAGACTAAAAAAGCCCTGGACGGAAAGGACTTGAGTCCGCTACTTTTTGGGGAAAGTGCATCATGGGACGATCGTTTGATTTTTAATCACTGGAACGGAAAAACCAGCGTGCGTTCCCAAAATTACCGGTTGGACGATGAGGGGCGCTTGTATGATATGAATAAGGATCTTGGACAAACTAACGATATAGCGATGGCCTATCCAAAAATTAAGGACTCCTTGGAAATGGCAAAAACGAATTGGTTGTTGGAGACGCTTTCGATAACGAAAGAAAATGACAATCGTGCCTTTACCGTAGGGCATCCAGATTATCAATATACCCAGTTACCCGCGCGTGATGGTATTCCGTATGGTAATATTGAACGGAGCAACCGTTTTCCAAACGATACCTTCTTCACCAATTGGATAAGCGAAAAAGACTCCATCACCTGGGATATTGATGTTGTCGCCGATGGTTCTTTTGAAGTGGAGCTTTATTACACATGCCCTCTCGCCGCCGTTGGTTCCATATTAGAATTGAGTTTGGATAACAGTAAAATAGCCTCTAGAATAAAAGAGTCCAATGATGCCGCACTTAACGGAATGGAGAACGATAGAGTTCCACGAATGGAATCTTATGTAAAGGAATTTGTTCCGATGACCTTGGGTACAATGGTCTTAAAAAAAGGGAAAGGAGTCTTAGTCTTAAAGGCATTGGAAATGAGCGGCGAAAGTGTTGCGGATGTCCGGTTACTTTTATTTAGAAGGGTTGATTGATATTATGTAAGTGATACTTTAAAAAGTACCCTTCAAATTTTTAACTTTTTACAAAAGCCGCCTGCTGTAAAGAGTCGATTCGTTACTGCCCCGGTTTTCTTTTCCATCTATGATGAACAATACTTAAGGGCCTACGCCCGACAGCACAGAGAAAGGGGCAAACGAATGAAAAAGTTGAGACAAAGTACCGTGGAGCCCGTGTTCGGTAGTCTGACCCAGTTCTACGGTTTGAGAAAAATAGGTGTACTCGGCAAGGTAGGGGCACAAAAGGTCATGCTCATGGCCACGATTGCCTTCAACCTGAAAAAGTACCTTAAGAAAGGTGGAGGGAAGCCCTCAATTGGCATTTTAAGGATCATTTTACATGCCTTACAAGGCAACTTGACCGCTCCTTTACCGTCAAATCCAAACAAGACCGGTTCTCCTTAAGACTTTGTAAAAACAGGCCTACTTGGGTCTATATCTCTTGCGCCGACCACTTATGCGACAGCCACGGCCTTTTTATAGGACTCTTAAATTGGCCGCCCATGGTTCACAAATTTGTCCGGAATATTTCCGAAAGAAACTGTTGACGTGCTTTTTTTGAATTATTCTAGGGATTTCAGGAAATTTTGACTTGCATACTCGCCAATTTTGACCCCTAGCTTGTTCCCTTCTTCCGAATCGTATCTAAAATGGATTCCCAGATAAAGTCTGGACATGGCACCCTCAAGACCGGCTTCGGAGAAACTTTTGAATGAGCGCTCTGGTGGATCCATTTTCATCTTTTCTGACATGGGACCTGCGCTGTCTACTTCAGGGACTGTCATTGTAAATGAATAATTATCCCCCAATCCCAACGTTTTAGCAAGTACCGTCATGCCAGAGCCACTTCCTGAACCATGTGCAGAGGGATAAGAGGGAAATGGATAGGTATGGTTATGCAATGTATTCCATGTTGTATCGGGTTCGGTATCTGGATTTCCATCATTGGCCGCCCAGCGTATAGCGGTATACGGTCTCCAATGGTTATAGAAGAACTTGTTGTCAAAAACACAGACATAGGCATCATAAATAGTCATATTCAATAGGGCAAATGATCTTGTCGCAGTCCAAAGGTCAATCTTCTCCTTCGATACAAGATCACCCGCCAACCTATTTAAGGAGATCTCAACGAACTCCTTCCACCACATGGCAAAATGAGCTTGATCCTTAGTCCTTATCTTGCTCA
>CAJQMW010000393.1 GCA_905479535.1 uncultured Maribacter sp.
CTGATACGTTGAACTCTGAAAAGGCGCAGGAATATGTTTTAGAAAATTTACTTTCCGGTTTAAAACAACCACCGAGATGGGTAGACGGTTCAGGTCTTTCCCGATTCAATCTTTTTACTCCAGAATCGCTAGTTCACCTATTGCAAAAAATGTACGCCGCTGTTCCAAGGGTACGATTATTCAATATTTTTCCGGCCGGTGGCGAGTCAGGCACATTAAAATCATGGTACGCCGGTAGTACGGAACCCTATATCTATGCTAAATCGGGTAGTTTGGGGAATGTCTACTGCTTAAGCGGCTACTTACTTACGAGGTCTGGTAAAACGTTGGTTTTCAGCTTTATGAACAATCATTTTCAAGCCCCTTCCGCCGATGTTAAGGGGCGTATGGAGGCGATTTTTGAACGAATCCGGGATACCTACTAACTGCTTAAACCTTTTGTACATTTTAATAATATTACTAAATGGGATGTCAATTCGAGTGTTTTTTCGAAATATAAATGAAGAAAAAATGTATCGAGAATCTTGATGGCCTCATTAGGTTCTCGATACGCTCCACATTAGAATAAAAGAACGTAATATCCAGCACTCGAACAGATACGTTGTAATTATTTCAAAATGCGCTACGGGTTGCTTCGTTTGTATGGAATTACCTTACGAGAGAACCTATCCAAGAGTAGGTCCAGTTTGGGTGATATGTGTTTTTTACAAAAACGGCTTTTCGGGACCTGTGAAGTAGTAATTCCGGAACATTTCATCCGAAGGCTTAAATGCTTTATATGGATAGGCTTTCGTGACCAGTGGTTCGTCAAAATCCTTTTGTAATTCCTTCAAATTATGTTTTATCTGTTCCGCTCGGGTAGGATTAAAGGTGTAGACTGCGGAGCGATATTTTCCTCGCATGCTATGGTGGGACGTACTTTCATGGGTGTGCAAGTGAATGGCAATCAGTTCCCTTTGTGAAATTTCCGTTTCCCGATAATGCACGATGACCGCTTCTGAAAACGAATCGTGTTCATTGTACGATGCCACAAAACCCTGTTCCACTTTAGTGATGCCTATCAAGGATTGATACACCGCTTCGGTACACCCCCGAAGCTTCGGGGGCAACCTCCACCTAGACCTATTTTAGCAACTTATTCCATTTCCTTTACGTCGTAAAAAATTAGGAAACCAAACCGTTGAGCTGGGCATATGGCAAAAGCATGATTGTTTTGGCATCATGAATTTCGCCTATGCGGATCATTTCCATTGCTCTTGAAAATTGGATTTCTAAAACCTTTATATTTTCGGTCTCACCGTCCGCTTCTCCACCCCACCTACTTTCATCAGGTCTTCATTGGTCCCCACGAACATATACGGTATTTCCGTAACCGATCCGGGCGACATATAGGTTTCGAACTCTCGTTTTACGTTCGCTATCTTATAACCCGTTCCTTCTTTGGTTTCCTTTCGTATACAATCCTACGGATTATCCCCGTCCAACGGACCCGCACAAACTTCAATCCTAGTACCATCTTCGTTTCCATTCGCATAGGTCGGCATACGAAACTGACGGGTAAGGACAACCGTGCCCTTAGCCTTATTGTACAGAAGAATACCTGCACCATTACCACGGTCATAAGCTTCTCGTCGTTGGGTTTCCCATGTACCATCCGGTTTTTGATGATCGAACGTGAATTTGTTCAGCGTGTACCAATTATCCGAAAGGAGTTCTTTTTTAATGTTCTTAATATTGGAATTTTTCAATAAATAGAAGTTTAAGGATGGTTCTAGATGCCCTTAAGTCAAAGGCTTGTCCGATCAAATATACTTTTCAAACGATTATATTCCTAACCAAGCCAATTAAAAGCTTTCAGGTGATGGGAAACATCAAAAATTCGTAACTTCTTCCATCCATTAAAGCTTAACAAATTGAAAAAATCTATAATTCTACCGCTATTTCTAGCACTGCTGGTAATTACCTGCAAAGAAAAAGATACAAGGTCCGATGAAAAAGTACTACCGAGAATAGCTATCGCGGGTATTGGTATTGAATCCAGCACCTTCTCCCCTGCCCAAACCCATGAAGAGGCTTTTCATGTGCGAATTGGGGATTCTATTTTTGGACGGTATCCGTTTTTTGCGGACCGTAGCAACATTAGAAAACGAGCCGAATGGGTGCCTACCCTACTAGGTAAATCCCTGCCAGGAGGCATTGTGACGAAAGAAGCTTATGAATCGATGGTTTCCAAAACACTAAAAATGCTGGAGGAAAATGGACCTTATGACGGTCTGTTCTTTGATATCCATGGGGCCATGAGTGTTGTCGGGTCAGAGGATGCAGAAGGCGATTTACTTAAAAGAATCCGGGATGTTATAGGAACCAATGTTCTAGTCTCGACTTCAATGGACCTACACGGAAACGTATCGGAAGCGTTGGCCAAACATAGTGATCTGATTACCTGTTATCGAATGGCACCCCATGAAGATGCTTTGGAATCTAGGGAACGGGCCATAACCAATTTGTTGGACCGATTGGAAAACGGAAAGGGCAAACCGAAGTATAAGGCTTGGATTCCCTTGCCCATTTTGCTTCCGGGAGAAAAGACAAGTACACGTATCGAGCCCGGAAAAAGCCTGTATGCGCAAATTCCTTCGGTAACCGCAAAAGACGGAGTTATTGATGCTGCCATTTGGATAGGATACGCTTGGGCGGACGAACCTCGAAACCACGCTGTGGTCATGGTGACCGGTGATGACAAGGAACAAGTTACCTAAGGTGCTGAAAAATTGGCCAAGGCTTTTTGGAATGTCCGTAACGAATTTGAGTTCGTAGCGCCCGTCGCCAGTTTAGAAGAGAGTTTAGAACTCGCCTTAGCGAGTAAAGAAGGCCCCTACATGATCAGCGATATGGGCGATAACCCTACCGCCGGTGGAGCAGGGGATGTCACCTGGACCATAAGGGAGCTTTTGGCAAGACCAGAGTTTAAATCCGG
>CAJQMW010000394.1 GCA_905479535.1 uncultured Maribacter sp.
GTATGGCAGAGCAAGAAACAATTGGCCCAACAAATAATCGCTTACGTGGATACCTACAATAAAGAAAGGGCCAAGCCGTTCGAATGGACCTATGACGGGAAAAAGAAAAATAGTTCGACTAATATCAAATCTTTACACTAGGAGCCTTCAATACACTCACGTTCGGGGTCAATTTCGGGATGAGATAAAATGGTGAATCAAAGAAAAAAAAGCGTAGACAATTCATCTACGCTTTTTTTTAGTTTCCAACCATCCAACCATCCAACAATCCAACAATCCAACAATCGGTAAAAAATAAAAAGCCTGCCCAGATTGCTCCGGACAGACTTTTCCCATGGCCCTGTAAAAATTGTTATTCTCTTAAAGCAAGGATATTGCCATCGGCCTTTTTCAGCAACACGTCATCGCTGTTTTTTTCTATGGTAAGGACATTATTAGGTTTGTCTTCTAGACCACGGTATTCCACGATATATTTACCATCGTCCCTGGACCATTTAAAGTCGGTTTGAAGGGTAATTTCATCCCCAGTAATTTCATGGTACCTACCTAGATAGACATCATTGAAAATCCATTCTTTACGAACAGTGGTTTTTGAAGAATTTTCTTCGGTAGTAATTTTGGACTGTGACCAGATTCCGATGATCGGATCATTGTTCTGTTCTATCCTAGAACAGTTCGCGGTTAAAATAATGGCAACGATAGCCACTAACGAAACGAGCTTTTTCATTGTAAGTAGGTTTTGTTTGGATTTGGGGTCCAGAGCTAATAACGGGGATGTTGCGTGGGTTATTACTAAAATTCGATATACGGTCACTAATTGACGAAATCTTCGTTGAACTGTCATTTTTTTTAACGTGTAGTGCAGTTCATCGACTTTTTTTTCGAACTAAATGCGGAATATTAGTAAGGCTACCAACCCTATATTTTGTCAATTATTACCTATTTTTGGATACCTTACGGATAAAATAAGTAATAGGGCATCGTCCTATTTGATTATTAACAAATAAATAGATTCAAATGAAAGTTACAGTAGTTGGGGCAGGCGCAGTAGGTGCGAGTTGTGCGGAGTACATTGCGCTTAAGGATTTCGCATCGGAAGTTGTGTTGTTGGATATAAAGGAAGGTTATGCCGAGGGAAAGGCGATGGACCTGATGCAGACAGCTTCTCTAAACGGTTTTGATACAAAAATCACGGGAAGCACTAACGATTATTCAAAGACCGCCAATAGCCATATTGCAGTCATTACTTCTGGAATTCCAAGAAAACCTGGCATGACCAGGGAGGAACTGATTGGTATCAACGCAGGGATTGTCAAGACAGTTTCCAGCAGCCTTATTGAACACTCTCCGGATGTTATCCTCATCGTTGTAAGCAATCCTATGGATACGATGACCTATTTGGTGCATAAAACCACAGATTTACCTAAGAACAAAATCATTGGCATGGGCGGTGCCTTGGATAGTGCCCGTTTCAAATATCGATTGGCGGAAGCCATGGATGCCCCAATTTCCGATGTAGACGGGATGGTCATAGGAGGACATAGTGATACGGGCATGGTACCCTTAACCTCGCACGCCACAAGAAATAGTATTCGCGTATCGGAATTTTTGAACGGGGACCGGTTGTCCCAAGTGGCGGATGACACCAAAGTAGGTGGTGCCACACTTACGAAGTTATTGGGTACAAGTGCGTGGTATGCTCCCGGTGCCGCGGTTTCAGCTTTGGTACAGGCAATCGCTTGCGATCAGAAAAAAATGTTCCCGTGCTCCACCATGTTAGAAGGTGAATACGGGCTTGATGACATTTGTATAGGAGTGCCCGTTATCTTGGGCAAGAACGGTATAGAACGTATTGTGGACATTCCGTTGAGTAATGCTGAAAAAAATAAGATGAAGGAAAGTGCTGAAGGAGTGTCAAAAACCAATGACCTTTTAACCTTATAATCGGTAATATTTCAATCTAAATAATTCTTCGAAGGCTCTGCCTCCTTTCCGATTACACCTCCCCTTTGGGGAGGTCGGAATTGCCTTTTCGCAATTCCGGGTGGGGCAAATACAAAATTTCGGTTTTTGGCCCGAGACCAAAATGAAACCGGCGAAATACTCCTGCGGTTTGCCTCGGGGATAATCGGTTTCAAGAAATTTTTTATTTTTATTGGAAAGCCATTAGGTCTTCTTTAAAGAGGCTTAATGGCTTCCTTTTTGCAATTACTGTCAAATATATTGTCAATTCTTAGGGTAAATCATATATTTGCACGCTGTTATAAAAAGCATTCACAAAATTCACATAACCAATGCAAAATAAAGGACTTATAAAGCTTTTCGCTTTATTATTCGGGCTAGTCAGTATCTATCAGCTATCCTATACTTTTATCACAAGTAAAGTAGAAAAGGAAGCAGAAGTATTTGCTGCGAGTCGTATTTCCGAAGCTGAAGAGGATTATGTCTCTAAAAGGGAGGTGTTAGAGGCTAATTATCTGGATTCCATTGGGGGTAATCCAATTTTGGGATATACGACCTATGATGAGGCCAAAAAGAAGGAGCTGAACAAGGGTCTGGATTTGAAAGGTGGTATTAACGTAACCCTGCAAATTTCCGTAAAGGATATCTTAAAAGGACTTGCCAATAATACTAAAAATCCAGTTTTCAACAAGGCATTGGCAGATGCGGATACGGCCAGTAAGAGCAGTGACGACACTTATATTGAACTCTTTTTTGAGGCATTTGACAATATTAAAGGAGAAACCAAATTGGCTTCACCAGATATTTTTGCGAACAAAGGTTTAAGCGATGAGGTAAACTTCCAAATGTCCGATGATGAGGTAAAGCCTATTATCAGAAGAAAAATTGATGAGTCTATTGTTTCGGCTTTTGAAGTACTTCGTGAGCGTATTGATGGTTTTGGGGTAACACAGCCTAACATTCAAAGAGAAGGAAATTCTGGACGTATTCTCGTGGAATTACCAGGTGCTAGGGATATAGCACGTGCACAGGACCTACTATCCAGTACGGCGCAGTTGGAATTCTGGGAAACGTACAAGCAAAGCAACACTAGCTTCAGTACATTTTTGATCCAGGCTAATGAAAAGTTAAAGGAAATCGTTGAGATTGAAGAGCCACAACAGATAAAGGAAGAATCTGAATTGGATTCTTTGTTGTCGGATGTTTCCGCTGATTCGTTGGATTTGGCTAGTCAAGTCAATCCATTGTACGAATTATTGATACCTGCAAATCCGAACACCAATGCTATGTTCCGTGCAGCCATTAAGGATACCGCCACGATTGGTGGATACTTAAGAATGCCGGAAATTAGAAGGTTGCTACCCGCAGATATCCAATTTACAAAGTTTGTATGGGAAAGACCATCATCGGAAGATATAGAGGTAATCGATTTATATGCGCTAAAATCAAATAGAGAAGGTACGCCAAGAATTAGTGGTGACGTGGTTAGTGACGCGAGAGCAGATTTTGACCAGTTCAGCAAACCGGCAGTTTCCATGACTATGAATACCAAAGGTGCTAAGGAATGGGAAAAGCTTACGGGCGATGCCTATACGAACCAAACGGGAATTGCCATTGTTTTGGACAACAAAGTCTATACGGCTCCCGGGGTTTCTTCGGGTCCTATTTCTGGTGGGCGTTCGGAAATCACCGGAAACTTTACCGTAAACGAAACTAAAGATATCTCCAATGTATTGCGCGCAGGTAAACTACCGGCCTCAGCTGAAATTATACAATCTGAAATTGTTGGTCCTTCTCTAGGACAGGAAGCTATTGATAGTGGTTTTATGTCCTTTTTGATTGCCATGGCCATTGTTTTGGTTTGGATGATATTTTACTACGGAAAAGCGGGAGCTTTTGCGGACATCGCTTTGTTGTTGAACATTCTTCTAATTTTTGGGGTGTTAACCAGTTTGAATGCGGTATTGACATTACCAGGGATTGCCGGTATTGTATTGACCATTGGTATGTCCGTGGATGCGAACGTACTGATTTTTGAGCGGATTAAGGAAGAGTTGGCGAAGGGCAAAGGAAAGGGTCAGGCGGTAGCCGATGGTTTTGGAAATGCACTGTCATCTATTTTGGATGCCAACATTACCACAGGTTTGACCGCTTTAATTCTTTTCGTATTCGGTTCCGGGCCCATTAAAGGTTTTGCGACCACCTTACTGATAGGTATTCTAACCTCTTTGTTTACGGCTATATTCATCACCAGATTATTGGTGGACTGGTATATAAGCGGAAAAGGAAGAAGCTTGGATTTTTCTACAAGCATTACCAAAGGCCTGTTCAAAAACTTGAACATCAATTTCTTGATTAAGAGG
>CAJQMW010000395.1 GCA_905479535.1 uncultured Maribacter sp.
TTGTCGGCGAACAACTTTCCGGCCTTATTGAAGATTTCTATCGCTTTTTCCGTATCCGCCAATGTAAAATCTGTACCATTATGGGGAATCCAGAAGCATACCACATATTTAGCTCCGTACGTATTCGCTCTTTCCAACACAGTTTCGGGACTGGACTCCAGTTCTTGGAAAGGCGCACTAACGCTAACCATTTTAAGGTCGTTCTCCGCCAACATCCCTTTATATTCTTCCATGGCATAACCGTAAGTACCGTCGTTACCATCCTCTAAATATTTGATACCCCATTCATTAATCTGCGCAAAGGTCCCTGGAACATCCTTCGGAAATTCATTTCTTAGGCTGTAGAGCTGTATTCCAATTTTTGGATCATCCTGCTTTGCTTCATCGCATTGAACGAGCAGCACTGCCAGAATTATTAGAGCGAATAATTTCTTAATAAACATGGTAAAGGATTTATGGTTGCTTCAGTTTTTCTAGATAAGACAAACTTTCTGGAACCTGTTCCAAGACTCTAGAGGATTCGTCTTCAATGAACATATATTCAATACCTAATTTTTTTGCCTCTGCAACTACCCCGGCGATATCTATTTGACCCGTTCCCAAAACTACATTTGTTTCAACATCCTCATGACCGGTATTGTTGCCTTCAATGCCCTTCTCCATATCCTTTAAGTGCAGTAAGGTGATTTTGGAGGGATATTTCTTCATTAAGGCTAAAGGATCCGCCCCACCGTGTTGCGCCCAATATACGTCCAATTCAAATGTAAAATCAGTTGCATTCTTGGCCATATAATCAAATAAGGTTCCATCTTCGTAAGGTCTAAATTCATAGCCGTGCGGATGATATGCCAGAGTGAGTCCATTTTCTTTGAGAAGCTTACCGCCCCTATTGAAAACTTCGGTAGCATGTTTTATTTCCTCCAAATCAAACTTGTTATCATCGTGGGGTATCCAAGCACACATGACATATTTAGCACCGAAGTCCCTCGCATTTTGCACAGCTTTTTCGGGATCGTTTTCCAAATCATCAAAACTGGCGCCAACACTAACTACGTCTAAATTGTTTTCTGAAAGTAATTTATTGAAGTCTTCTTTTGACATTCCATAGGTTCCACCTCCCTCAATTTTGGTAATGCCCCAATCACTTATGGTTTTAAGGGTTGCAGGAACATGATTTTTAAACTGATTTCTTAAACTATAGAGTTGTAACCCTACTTCTTGTCCGAAAATTGAACCGTAAAAAAGGAATAAAACAATGATCGATAGTTGTTTTTTCATTGTCATGGGCTAGAGCTCTGGAGTCTTTATTAAGATCGGATTTAAGTCAACAAGTTACCATTTTCATCCCATGTGGCTATGGTGCCCCGTGTACTTTGGTCGATACATTTTGCAATCCATTCCGGGTCGTAGGCAACGCCATGCTGATCCAGGACATCTTGAGGTACACCGTCCCACACATTGGGCATATTTCCTTTGTAACCCAAATCGGCTATGCCTACTTTAGAGGTATAATAGCCCGTTACCGTTAGGCCTCTCATTAAATAGAAGAATTGTATTTCCAAAGGTTGTTCGTCAAGAGGAACCTCGGTATCGTGATAACAAATGGTATCAAGAATTTGTTTTTGTTGTTCTAAGGTGGCCGATTTGAACTCTGTTCCAAACTCGGTATTACTTTTATGATCTAACCACATAAGACCACCTAAAAGTGTTGGTGCCATCTCCGGAATATCCTTACCCATAAACTCAACAAGTTCAGGAACATTTGCCTCAATCGGTCCCCCGTGGGGTTCTTTTGGAGGAAGAATTACTACGCTTAATGCAGCAATGGTCCCCATTTCATGCTCATTGAACAATTGTTCCGCATTCAATTTTTCTATGCGTTCCAGTTCCTCATGTGTACGGCCAAAATATTTAGTATCCGTTGTAGCGGAAATCTCCTCATTAATTTTACTTTCATCTGTCTTGCAACCATGAAAAGCCAAGGCAGATGCTCCGGCACCAAGAATAATGGTTTGTATACTCTTTCTTCTATCCATCATATCTAGATATTTTGTGCTTTAAGTTGTTCAATAATATAATCGGACGCTCTCCACGAAAGTGCCATAATCGTCCATGTACAATTCTTGTCCGCTTGCGAAACAAAAGGCCCTGCATCAACTATAAAAACATTATCCACATCGTGCAATTGGTTGAATTTATTGGTGACCGAAGTCTTGGAATCGTCTCCCATCCTGGTCGTACCCACTTCGTGTATAATCTCCCCTGGTGCGTTTAGTCCGTAATCCCGATCCTTACCCGGCTTCTCCGCTAAAGGTATACCGCCCATATTATGAATCAATTCCTCGAACGTGTCTTGCATATGCTTGGCTTGATTCTTCTCAAAATCGGACCATTTATAATTAAATTTTAAAACAGGGATACCGTACTGGTCCACGGTAGTGGGATCAATTTCACAATAATTATCCTTACGGGCAATTCCTTCTCCACGACCACCGAAACCTATGACCGAACCATAGTATTTCTTGACATCTTCGCGTAGGCTATCTCCATAGCCCCCAACCTTTAAGCCAAAAAATTTGTTCATGGCATTGGGGTCCCAGCCAAAACCATAATTGGGTTGTCCCATGCCTCCCCAGATCGTCCCGGGCCGTCCCAGGTCTTCTCATGTCTCCCCAGGTCGTCCCAGCTTGTCCCAGGTCATCTCATGTCTCCCCAGGTCGACCCAGGATGTCCCATACCTCCCCAGGTAATCCCAGGTCGTCCCGTGTCTCCCCAGATCGTCCCACTGTCGTCCCACGTCTCCCCAGGTCTTCCGAGGTTGTCCCACGTCTCCCCAAGTCGTCCCA
>CAJQMW010000396.1 GCA_905479535.1 uncultured Maribacter sp.
CCTTGAATAAGGAAATGGAGGATGGTTCCAAAGCACTTGCTTTTGACATGGACGCATTGGTAGCGTTCGATGTATTTATCCTTAAAAGGCCTGGTGCTGAATACCATTATAGTGCTAGGCAATTGGATCTGGCAAGGACTCATTATAAATCGTTGGGTAAAAAGGAATTTCTAGGTCTAATTCGAAATATTATTGCTGGCCTGCCAGGGTCGGAAGAAGGATATCCAGTGCCAGAAGACGGGTACGATTTGACTCGGTTTCAAGAGTTTTTAGATGCTTATACCGATATAGACAGTAACCAAATGAGGACGAACCTGGTCCTGTTCATGTCAGAGATTGTTCCAACCGCAGAAAAATCTGGCGTGCTATTATGTATCCATCCGGACGACCCACCTTTTCCAATACTTGGACTCCCAAGGGTGGTAAGTACTCAGGTGGATTATTCATTTTTGTTTGATAAAGTCCCTTCACTAAATAATGGAATTACCTTTTGCACGGGTTCCTTGGGTGTAAGGCGCGATAATAATCTCCCTGAAATGTTCGATGAATTTGCGGAAAGGGTTCACTTCTTGCATCTCAGAAGTACCAAAAGGGATGAGGAAGGTAATTTCTATGAAGCAAATCACTTGGAAGGTGATGTGGACATGTATGGAATTATAGAAAGGGTGATAAAAGAACAAAAACGCCGAGTTGCAACGGGAAGGAAAGATACTTCCATTCCAATGAGACCGGACCATGGGCATCAAATGCTGGATGACCTAAAGAAAAAAACCAATCCAGGGTATTCCGCAATTGGTCGACTAAGGGGACTGGCGGAGTTACGAGGATTGGAAATGGGAATACTCATGTCGCAGGAAAGCGAGTAGAAGGATTGTTTTTTATAGGAATTTCTAGGTATCTTGATTGATGAATTACAAGCTGGCTTTTACAGTGAGGGATTGCTGGTTGGTCTTGTTGAGAATAATTGAATTTAAATGAGCACTAGTTTTATTTCTGATAATTTCTTGTTGACCAATAAGTTTGCAGAGGAACTGTATCATCAGTATGCGGCAAAAATGCCAATAATCGATTATCACAACCATCTTTCCCCCAGGGATATTTCCGATAATAGGACTTTCCGGAATATAACCAAGGTATGGATTGACGGCGACCATTATAAATGGCGTGCCATGCGCACTTTAGGGGTTTCAGAAGAGTTCGTGACTGGTGCTGCCAGTGATGAAGAAAAATTTATGAAATGGG
The DNA here is from genome assembly GCA_905479535.1 of uncultured Maribacter sp. Classification (GTDB taxonomy): domain Bacteria; phylum Bacteroidota; class Bacteroidia; order Flavobacteriales; family Flavobacteriaceae; genus Maribacter. Next base: position 1,243 of record CAJQMW010000396.1, read on the forward strand.
CGGAGACCGTACCATTTACCATGAGAAATCCACTATACCATTGGACGCACCTAGAACTGATGCGCTATTTCAATATCGATGAACTTTTAACAGCAAAAAATGCAAGGAGTATTTATGAAAGTACCTCAGATTTATTAGGAAAGCCAGAGTATTCATGCCAAAGTTTGATTTCCAAAATGAATGTTGAGGTGCTCTGCACTACAGAGGACCCGACAGATAATTTAGAACACCACCAAAAACTGAATTCATCAGATTTTAAAACAAAAGTCACTACGGCCTTCAGACCCGATAAGTCCCTTCAAATTGAGAAAGAGGGCTTCAATGAATATTTAGATTCTCTTGAGTTAGTATCTAAAATGGAAATTAATTCCTATCAAGAGCTATGTGATGTTTTACGCGCAAGAATCGAATTTTTTAATGAAAATGGTTGTAGACTTTCAGATCATGGATTGGAATTTGTGCCCTATGCAGCGTTTACCGAAAGCGAAGTGGAGATACTTTTCAAAAAAAGAAGGGGTGGTGATGAGGTTAACGATGCCGAAACAATAAAGTTTAAGACTGCACTACTGATTTTTCTTTCGGAGGAATATCATCGTCTGGGATGGGTACAGCAATTGCATTTGGGCGCTTTAAGGAACAACAATAGCAGGATGCTTAAACAGTTAGGTCCAAATACAGGGTGGGATTCCATTGGGGATTGGTTACAAGCACAAAACCTGTCCAGATTTCTAAATAGGTTGGATAGCAACGATAAATTGACCAAAACAATTATCTATAACCTTAATCCAAGAGATAATGAAGTCATGGCTTCAATGATTGGTAATTTTAATGACGGTTCGGTAAAAGGTAAAATTCAGTATGGCTCCGGCTGGTGGTTTCTGGATCAAAAGGACGGAATGAAAAAACAACTGAATGCGCTTTCGAATATTAGTTTAATCGGTTGTTTTGTAGGTATGTTGACCGACTCTAGAAGTTTTCTATCTTTTCCTAGGCATGAATATTTTAGAAGGATCTTATGCGACCTATTTGGACAAGAAATAGCAAATGGCCAATTACCACAGGAAACCGAATGGATTGGTAAAATCGTTCAGGATATCTGCTATAATAACGCTAAGGAGTATTTCAATTTTTAACCAAGCTATGAATACAGACCTAGGTAAACTTCCTGTCCTATCATATTTACGGAGATATACTTCCCTAAAGGTAGCATTGAAACTTTTCCTAATGGCAGGCACTTTCTTGTTTCTAAACATTTCTTGTAGCCATCAAAAGGACATCAAAACAATAAAGCTGGCCCACGGTTTAGATATAAACCATTCGGTCCACAAGGCCATGGTTTTAATGGGAGAGGACCTTAATCGGCTTTCTGACGGAAAATTGAAACTTGAAATTTACCCAAGTGAGCAGTTGGGTACGGAGCGACAATCTTTAGAATTACTACAAATTGGAAGCTTGGACATGACCAAGGTTTCTGCCGGGACCCTGGAGAATTTCGCGCCTAAAATTAAGGTTCTTGGATTGCCATTTTTGTTTAAGGATAGAAAGCATTCATTTGAGGTTTTGGATGGCCCTATTGGTGAAAAATTACTCAACGGAATGGATAAATATTGGCTTAAAGGTCTGGGATATTATGATGCCGGTAGCCGTAGTTTTTATACCAAGGAAACTCCAGTTAACACGCCCAACGATTTGTCGGGCTTAAAAATCAGGGTTATGGAAAGTGTGAATGCCGTAAATATGGTAAAGGCACTTGGTGGGTCACCAACACCAATATCCTGGGGCGAGCTCTACACTGCCTTGCAGCAGGGGGTTGTTGATGGTGCCGAAAATAACCCTCCCAGTTTTTATCTTAGTAGGCATTATGAGGTATGTAAATACTATTCGTTGGATGAGCATACGGTACTACCCGATGTGTTGTTAACCAGCACCCATCTTTGGAACTCATTAACGAATGAAGAGCAAGAGTGGCTAGACCAAGCGGTAAAAACATCCTTGATTTATCAAAGAAAACTATGGTTAGAAGCTGAAAAGAAAGCCCTTGCCGAAGTTCAAAAAGCTGGGGTGACCATTATTAGACCGGACAAAGAGCTATTTTCGAAAAGAACGGATGCACTTCTAGAAGATTTCAAAAATGATAGGGAGTTTTATGAACTCATTCAACAAATCAGAAAGACAGAGTAATATGACGATACGTGAGCGAGTCGATAAAATTTTAGCAACGACATTGGTCATTATTATGGGTTTGATGGTGTTAAATGTGCTTTGGCAGGTAAGTAGTCGATTTCTTTTGGGTTCGCCAAGCTCATTTACTGATGAATTAGCCAGATTTTTGCTGATTTGGATAGGTATTTTGGGTGCAGCATACGTCTCGGGTAAAAATATGCACGTGGCAATTAATGTACTACCCTCCAAATTTTCTAAGCTAACACAACAAAAATTGAAATGTATAGTGCGTGTTTTTGTAGCACTGTTCTGTTTATTAGTACTGGTTATAGGTGGCTCTAGGCTGGTGTATATCACTCATGTTTTGGAACAATACTCACCTGCATTGCAGTTGCCCTTGTCCGTAGTTTATATCGTTATTCCCATAAGCGGTTTGCTTATCATTTTCTATCAGGTTTCTGATATCTTAAACAATAGAAATTAATGGAGTACCTACCCGTCATCGTTTTAATCCTGAGTTTTACTTCGCTTTTGGCTATAGGAACACCCGTAGCATGGAGCATTGCGATTTCCTCTCTTTTAACCATTTTAGTAAGTATTCCCGCATTGCCTGCCTTTACGACTATCGCACAAAGAATGGCGACGGGGTTGGATAGTTTTGCATTATTGGCCATACCCCTATTCATACTCTCTGGAGAATTAATGAATAAAGGGGGAATAGCCCACCGCCTTATAGCTTTTGCAAAGTCGATCGTAGGGGCACTACCAGGAGGACTTGCACTCATTAATATTATTTCGGCTATGTTGATGGGTGCTATCGCTGGCTCCGCTATGGCATCTGCTTCGGCTATGGGTAGCATTTTGGGTCCGGAAATGGAAAAGGAGGGTTACGCGAAAGAATTTGGGGCTGCCGTTAATATTACGGCTGCCACTACCGGATTGGTAATACCTCCCAGCAATATATTGATTGTTTATTCACTGGCAAGTGGCGGAGCCTCGATAGCTGCTTTATTTCTGGCAGGTTATATTCCTGGAATACTAACCGGGTTACTTCTAATGGTCGTAGCTTCGGTATGGGCAAAGAAAAAAGGCTATAAACTAGGCCAAAGAAGTACCTTCCGACAAATTTTTAAAACCTTTGTAGATGCCGTTCCGAGTTTATTGCTATTGGTAATCGTGATAGGCGGAATTGTTGCCGGTGTTTTCACAGCGACGGAAGCATCTGCTATTGCCGTTTTTTATAGCTTGATTTTAGGTTTTTTTTATAAAGAGATATCGTTCCATAAATTACCCAAAATATTGCTGGATTCTTCTTCCACTACGGCAATCGCTATGCTTTTAATTGCTGCTTCCATAAGCATGTCCTGGGTACTGTCCTATGAAAATATCCCTCAGGATATTAGTACCGGGTTATTAGGCATAAGTGAAAATAAAATAGTAATTCTTCTGCTTATCAATTTGTTGTTACTCTTGGTGGGCACTTTTATGGATATGACACCTGCGGTCCTTATTTTCACTCCTATATTCTTACCGGTAGTTAGCAAGCTAGGATTGGATCCAGTTCATTTCGGTATCATCATGATTTTGAATTTATGTATAGGATTGTGCACCCCACCGGTGGGTTCCGTCTTGTTTGTGGGCGTAGGAATAGCCAAAACTTCCATAGAGAAGGTCATTAAACCTTTAATACCTTTATTTATAGCAATGGTCGTAGCCTTGTTTCTAGTGACCTACTTTCCGCAATTAAGCCTTTGGTTACCAAGCCTGTTCGATTTATGAATAGGGTATCGATAATTATCGGAGAACCTGAAATATCTTGTTGAAAGAGAAAGGCAAACTATTAGGATATAGGTTGCTTTTTATTACCTAGTTAAAGGTTAAAACCCTGCAATTTATTGCTGTTACTTTAGTTTCTATAAATGTTTTAGCTTTACGGGATGTCGAATTACCGAAAGAATTCCCATTCCATAGGTAATCTGAGCTGTCATATAGTTTGGGCGACCAAGTACAGGT
>CAJQMW010000397.1 GCA_905479535.1 uncultured Maribacter sp.
GTGCTTTTACAAATAGATCCCGCCGATTACCGCAATACCTTAGTGCTTCGTAAGAGCGAATTTATGCAATCTCAGACCACTTTGGATACTGAAATGGGACGGCAACAGATTGCGGAGCAAGATCTACAACTTATTGCGGACGATTCCCTTTTTGGGGACAACCCACTTTCCGAAGAGGAGCGACAACTGGTGCTCAGAAAACCGCAGTTAAATGCTGTTAAAGCTAGTATAGGCGCAGCAAAAGCCTCTGTAGACCAAGCTCGGTTAAATCTAGAGCGGACTACGATCCGCGCACCTTTTGATGCCCATATATTGAGCCAAAATGTAACTGAAGGTTCATTAGTAGCCCAAGGCGATATTCTGGGCCGCATCGTTGGCACTAAAGAATATTGGGTCGTTGCCACGGTCCCGGTTTCCAAATTACAGTGGTTGAGTTTCCCCAACAATAATTCGGAAAAGGGAGCACCGGTACGCATTGAGAATCCCTCGGCATGGGCCGATGACGCCTACCGCGAAGGATATCTGGACAGACAGATAGGTGCGCTTGATGGACAGACAAGGTTAGCCCGGGTTTTGGTCAAAGTAACCGACCCCTTGGCAACAACAGCGGAGATGGAAGGAAAACCGAAATTGATGATCGGGACTTTTGTAGAAGTAAACATTCAAGCGGACGCTATACCTGATGTTGTTCAACTTAATAGGGATTATGTTAGGGGTAATGAAACGGTCTGGGTCATGAAAGATGGTAAACTGGAAATAAGAAAAGTAGAAATCGTACTTACCGACGATACGCATGCCTACATACGTAGCGGTTTGGAAGACGATGAAAAAGTTGTCATCACCGATTTGAGCACCGTTAGTAATGGCATTGGTCTACGTACAGCGTCCGATGAACAGGATTCGGAAGTAAAGCAATAAAAAATGGGCGAGATGGAAAAGCAAGGAAAAGAGAAGACAAGAAGAAAAGAAGGTGCCATTGCTTATATGGCCAAAAACTCCATTGCGACCAATTTATTGATGTTGGTGTTACTAGGTGGGGGACTATTTACCATGTATACGATTCAAAAAGAAGTTTTCCCCGAATTTCAGCTCGATTTTGTAGAGGTTTCGGTAGCCTACCCTGGTGCGTCTCCTGCAGAAGTGGAGCAGGGCGTTCTGCAGCCCGTGGAAGAGGCCGTGCGCGGAGTACAGGGAATCAAAGAGATTGTTTCCGAAGCGAATGAGGGGTCGGGACAGATCAGTATTGAACTGGTCGCTGGTTCCGAAAGGATGACGGCGTTTCAAGACATCGATCAAGCCATTAATCGTATACAGACCTTTCCCGATGATATTGAGCGTCCAGAGGTGCGGTTACAATCCCGACAAAGGGATGTTTTACAAATAGGTCTGTATGGAGCTGTCGATATTTGGACATTACGACAACTTGCCGAACGTCTAAGGACCATTCTTTTAAATAATCCGGAAATAACGCAGGTAGAACTGGGCAACGTACCCGATTACGAGACGCGAATCGAAATTCCCAGACGTACGCTCCAAAAATATAACCTAACATTAGGCCAAGTTGCGGATATTATTCGACAAAGCAGTAGCGATGTCCCCGCAGGTGCTGTACAAACACAGAGTGGGGAAATTTTACTACGTATGCAGGAGCGCAAGCAATGGGCTAAGGAATATGGTGATATTACCATTGTGTCCTCCGAAGACGGTGCTAAAGTTTCCCTAAATGATATCGCTACGATAACCGATGGTTTTGAAGAGACGGGTTTCCACGGACAATTCAACCAAGAAAATTATGTAGAACTTCGCATTTTCAGAATCGGAGACCAATCGCCATTAAAGATCGCCGATGTTACGAACGGTATTTTGGAAGATTTTCAGCTACCACCGGGCATCAAATACCGTACAGATAGTAACCGTGCTGCGGATTATAGGGAGCGACTTTCATTGTTGACTGAAAACGGGGTACTGGCCATCGCTATCGTATTGATTATTTTGACGCTCTTTTTGGAATATCGCTTGGCTTTTTGGGTAATGATGGGGATGACGGTTTCCTTTATCGGGGGAATGATCTTGTTACCGTTAATTGGAATTAGTGTAAACATGATTTCCATGTTCGGTTTTCTAGTGGTCCTCGGTATTGTAGTAGATGACGCCATTGTGGTGGGGGAAAACGTCTACGAATATCGGCAAAAAGGACTCAGTCCCATGCAGGCGGCTATTGCAGGCACAAAAGATGTCTCAATGCCGGTTGTATTCAGTATCGTTACGACGATAATCGCTTTTGTTCCACTACTATTTATGCCCGGGGAGACCGGAAAATTTTGGCAACCGCTTCCGGCGGTCGTTATTGTTATTTTGGCCGTTTCCTTGCTCGAAGCCCTTTTTATACTACCCTCCCATTTGGCCCACATCAAAAAGAAAGAAACGAAGAATAATTGGGTGCTCAAACTAGAGGGGGGGCAACGTTCTTTTGCTAACGGTTTTGACCGATTCATTGATAATCGTTACCGTCCATTTCTT
>CAJQMW010000398.1 GCA_905479535.1 uncultured Maribacter sp.
ATGCCTCATCTGTTCCACCTAAAAAAGAGTAGACAACCTTATCAAATATTAAAAGCAATTCCGCAGAAATTGCCAAATTTTCTTTGTATATGACGGCTAAAGCACAACTATCAGGATTGTTCAAGATATAATGCTCAAAAAAATCCAGACTATAGCGATATCTTGATTCAGCGATATGGCGATTCATGGTTTTCAAATAAATATCATAAAAGGCTATGATATTATTTTTGCTGATATTCTTATGATAGACAATACCCTTTAAGCCATAACTTATTGCTTTTCTAACGTTGTTTCTTACTTTTGGCTTAAAATTATTCCATTGTTCATTTTCGGCAAGTATTTTACCACATACCATTTTAAATGTTGGAACCATGGACCCCGTAAATCCTAAATAATTGCTATTAAAATTAAATCGAATAAATTCAGAAACCACTTTTTTATTTAGATGCCATTCATCTACTTGTTCCCAAAACTGTTTCATGGTCTTTTCGTCGATACCATTCTTTATTATTGGTCCCACGAATCCGTAGGGAGATATAATATCATAGTATCCAGTATCTTTATTTTCCAAATAAATTTTTCGGTAAATAAATGGCAACAAAATTAATAAGTTATTCTTGCTATTATGCAACGTAAAATAACCAATCTCTTGATTTGTTTCCCTAGGTAATAGCTCTTTCTTTACAAAAGGATTTTCAGGAAGCTGTTTTAAAAAGTCATCATATTTTTCTAAATCTGCATCAGACTTAATAATATGAACTTCCAAAAGAAACTTTTCCTTCCAATCATTATCCAAGTAGTATGTAGGAAACTCTTTCATAAAATCTTTTGCCGCTTCTACATTGGTCATAACGTTATAAAACAATCTTAATTGTTTTTCCCATGTATTTTACATGGATTTCCGAAGGCATAAGTTTATCATGTAATATGACATTAATTTAGAATTCTTCCGGGCTAATTTGAACCCTAAATAATATATTTTCGTCGCTATAACCTATAGAAGCCAAATGCCTAATTCCAGGTTTAACACTCAATGCCAGGATTCGCTCCCAGTTATGGATTAGTGTCAATGGCATATATTCCAGATTATCATAATAAGAACTCTTATATTTGTTTAAAAAATATTAATGAGCACTAAAATTTGTCAGTTATTTTCTTCTTTTTTTATTAAAGCGCAGGTTATTTAATATTCTATTTCGGGATTTTCAAAACCTGTTCTTTATATCGATAAAAAACAGTAGTATCATCTTTAATTGATTCATGAACCATCATTCCTGCTATAATAACATTATTATTTCCTATTTTAACATGAGGTACTACAACTGATCCAAGGCCAAAATAATTATTATTCCCTATCTCAGTATGTCCAGATATCGCTGCCTTTGAAAAGAAATTTCCACTTCCAACGATGCTGTCATGGCTAATAAAGCTGTAGGGGGTTAAAATATTACAATCGCCAACTTGACTGTTTGGTTCAACCTCGCAAAAAGGCATGACAATATTGCCAAAACCAAATTTTTGAGATTTAGAAATGATAACAGTAGAATGAATAAAACTACCAATTTTAGCATTTTTTTTGACCAAAATATCAATCATTTTCTTTCTGAATTCCACATTGGAGATTGCTAAAAGTACTTCTTCATTTTCTTTAGGAATGTAAGAATCAATATCACATAATACAGGAGTTTTAAAATTATATCTTTTCCAATGTTTTTCGATATTATATTCGTAATCGATATATCCTAAAATATTGAGTTTTTCATCATTTTCCACTTTAGAATTATTGTCTTCAATATAAAATGTCAATTGTGCTGCTAGCCCACCAGTTCCTAATATTATTATATTTTTCATACTTTAAAGTAATTAATGTAACTAATCAGTATGAATAAAAGTACTGAATAATTTGGATCCCGATTTTTAATGTCGGATCTTTCGGGAAACACAATTCCCTGACTGACAAGGAACTCATATCACAATTGATCGAACAGGTCTCCTTTCTGGCGAAGCGGGTCGAGGAACTCGAGGAACGTCTGGCACGTTACGAGAACCCGAAGAACAGCCACAACAGTTCGGTCCCACCGTCCAGGGACGAAAACCGCCCCAAAAAGAACCAAAGCCTTCGTCGGCCCACCGGCAGGAAGCCCGGCGGACAGCCCGGCCATAAGGGGAACACCCTGAAAATGACGGCCACCCCCGATGATATAATAGAACTGCGCCCGGGATATTGCCGTGGTTGCGGGGCATCCCTGGAAAACGTGCCCGCCGTGATGGAAGGGTCGCGCCAGATCGTGGACATACCCCCCGTAAAGGCGGTATGGACGGAGTACCGCGCCTATAGCGGGAAATGTGGTTGTGGCCGCCGTACGGTCGCCGATTTTCCCAAGGGTGCGGATGCCCCCGTAAGCTACGGGAGCAATACGGAAGGGCTCGTCGCCTATCTCCACGCCCGCCAGTACCTGCCTTTCAAAAGGATGCGGGAACTCTTGGGCGATGTGTTCAACATCGGGATCAGCGAGGGCGGCCTACATTGCCTGTTGGGGCGCTTCGCGGATAGCGCGGCCCCGTTTTACGACATTATCAGGGAAAGGGTCGCCACGGCCAAGGTGGTGGGCACCGATGAAACGGGCATAAAGGTGAACGGGGACAGGCACTGGTTTTGGGCCTGGCAAACACCCCGATATACCTATATAGCCCACTCAGATAACAGGGGAAGGGCCGCCATCGACACCAACTTCCCCGGGGGGTTCCCCGATAGTACCTTGGTACACGATGGATGGAGGGCGCAGACCTCCACCGTCGCCGAACACCACCAGAGCTGCCTGCCCCATTTGCTAAGGCACCTGAACTACCTGGAAGAAAAATACCGCGGTGCCGTATGGGCGGTCGAGTTCAAAAGACTGTTGTACGACGCCCTTGAACTGAAGAGGCACTACAACGGGCCCTGCGGAAAATACCAAGGGGATAGGGCAAATATCGTAATGCGCCTTGCGGGACTCCTGGAAAGGCCTCCCGACAAAAAACTAAAGGAACTCCGTACCTTTTTCAAAAGGATGTGCAGGGAAAGGCAACACCTGTTGACATTCCTGTTCATCAAGGACGTACCGCCCGACAACAACGCGTCCGAAAGGGCGATCCGCAACGTGAAGGTCAAACAGAAAATATCCGGACAGTTCAAGACGGAAAGGACCGCGCAGAACTTCGCAAAGATCCGTTCGGTCATAGATACGACCATAAAAAACGGCATGAACGTATTGGAAGCACTGGATCTTATCGCCAAGTTAAAGCCTCAAACGGTAGACTGATTAGTCACGTTTACCCTTGTTGACATGAAATAATACGACAAGAAATCATATACAAAGCTAACATGGATGTTCCAATCAGTACGATTTTGTTATACAAGTGATTTTACTTAACAATACCGGCTGTAATCCTGATAGTATTAGATTCGTAGGCGTGATGGTTGTGAATTGTTGTAGCTCATGTCATGTTTGT
>CAJQMW010000399.1 GCA_905479535.1 uncultured Maribacter sp.
CTAAAGAAGGAGTATGAAACCAAAAAACAATTGGAGACCGGTCTTACTCAAGAAAAAGTAGGCGAAGCGCTCAAAATCCGGGATTTAAAATTTCAAAAAACCGATGGCGCTATTGCGAGTTTTGAACGTGGTACTTATAACACTGAAACGGGACTGGCGGAATTCAAGACCAAAAGTTTGCCCTTGGTTTTAGATAAGATGACACATCTGCACAAGGCAAAATCTGCCGACCCGCTTTATGTTTTGAACATCTTTTTTGGTTTATCGCTTTTGTTCTTCGTCCTTTCATCTTTCTGGATGTTCCTCCCCAGTACGGCCATATTCAAAAAAGGGCTCTATTTTACCGCAGCAGGTATGGTACTCGTCTTTGTGCTTTTGTATCTCTAAGTTTTGTACCTTATGGTTTGAAAATTAGATAAGAACGTCATGAGAAAATTACGGAAAGAGGAAATAAAACAAGAGGTCTTTGACCTTTATGATGCCTATGCGCATAACAAACTGCAAAGAAGGGAGTTTATGGAGAAACTTTCACTCTATGCGGTAGGAGGTATGACGGTTGCATCACTAATGAGTTTTTTAATGCCCAACTACAAGGATACGTTCTTGGTTGATGAACAAGACCCCAGATTGGATAGTGGCTTTATCACCTATAATTCTCCCAAGGGAGGTGGTGAAATAAAAGGACTTTTGTCCAAACCAGCTGATTTTGAAGGTAAATTGGGCGGTATAGTTGTGGTTCACGAAAATCGTGGATTGAATCCGTATGTGGAGGATACGGCGAGACGTGCAGCTTTGGACGGTTTCATATCGTTAGCACCAGATGCCTTAAGTCCTTTAGGGGGTTATCCTGGCAATGATGATGAGGGTAGGGCTATGCAAAGAACTCGGGACCGTTATGAAATGTTGGAGGATTTTATAGGCGCTTATGACTATTTAAAAGCACATGAGGACTGTAATGGACAAGTAGGTGTTGTGGGATTTTGTTTTGGAGGATGGATTTCCAACATGATGGCCGTTAAAGTACCGGATTTGGCTGCTGCCGTTCCTTTTTATGGAGGGCAACCAAGCGAGAATATAGATCAGATAAATACACCCTTAATGTTGCATTATGCCGGTCTTGACGAAAGGGTGAACGCAGGTTGGCCAGCCTATGAACAGGCATTAAAAGAAAATGATAAATCATACCAAGAATTCACATATCCTGATGTAAATCATGGTTTCCACAATACAAGCACGCCACGCTACAATGAACCGGCCGCAGAATTGGCATGGAGTCGAACTATGGACTTTTTTGAAAAACATCTAAGCTAACATCAATTAATCCTCAAAATAGCTTGAGTAATTCTGATGGCACGACTATACTCTAAGATGCACAATTTAAAGTTGTGGTACCTATCCAATTAATTCCAGTAATTTTATAGGTGCTATAAAAAAGAAAACATGAGGTCTATTTTCACCCTTTTGATCAACTTACTCATTTTCAACTAGAGCTGTTCTACCAATTCTATGGACAATTCCATGGAACCCGATGAGGATCTAATGATGGTAGCGGCCGCCTAGAACGGATATTCCGGATTCCGCTTTTGAACAGGCATTGATAGAATTAGGTTACGACGATGTGGTCGATGGAACCGTAATCACGGCCATATTGCCGGGGTCAATTCTTTAGTCCTCAAGGATAAGGGATTGTCCAATTTAACCGGTATTCAAGATTTTAAATTGTTGGACAACCTTTGGGTCAATGATAACGGGATAACTTCCCTTAACGTTTCATCCAATACCTTGTTAAAATTTATTTTTGTAGAAAATAAGGGATTGACCTCTTTAAATCTTCCGGCATCTTCCATGTTGGAGAAAGTTAGTGCGGTAGACAAGAACCTCACGGAATTAGATGTTACAAGCAATACGGGGCTGTAGGTTTTGGGTTTGGCCAATAACGCTATGGCCGCTATGGATACATCTAATGTTCCCAATGCAATTCAATTAAATATATTTTAAATTGAAGGGAATCCGCTTACGTGCATAAAAGTGAATGAAGACCAATCAGAAAATATCCCTAATCAATATACCAAGGATATGGAAGACAATTTTGCATTGGAATGCAACTAGGGCCTGTTAACACTGAGCCCAAAAGTGGCTTTTTCGCCCTTTTTCAAGATTTCAGTGTTGATTTTTGGTCACGTAGCCCGCTATGTTTACCAAAAATCGCCTGGAAATCCGAAAAAATCATCAAAAAATCCATGGTTTTCGTTTAGTGTTAACAGGCTCTAAATCATTCTTTTTTACATTTCGCCCCAAATTTAGGAATCACTAGGGAAATAACTTTATTGGGCTAGCAATTAAGGTGTTGGAGGACATAACGCTCTTGCTTTTTCTATACCTTTCGTACGTTAACCAATAAAAACTAATAGTGTGAGAAGTCTTTTGTGGCTAGTAGCCGTTATTTTAATAATCGTTTGGTTGTTAGGAATGCTGGGTATTGTTCCTGGTTTAGCAACAGGTAGTTTAATACATGTTTTACTTGTTATCGCTATAATTGCGATACTCTACAATATTATTTCAGGTCGTAAGATTTTGTAATCTTTAAGTAGAAATTACTCCACGGAAAATTCACTCGATAATCGAGATTTTAACGCTCCGGCTTGCCTCGGAATTTGAAAGTTGTGGCCTTACGAATGCCCCGTGGGCTAAAGGGGGTAGTTGACTTTCAAGGGCCTATTGTAAATAACAATAGGCCCTTGTATTTTTATATTTAAGAGCATTAAAATATTTTTGAATTGTGTGGCATCCTATAGTTTATTATCTTTAAGAAAACTGTAGGCTTATGATATCTAGAACTTTAATGATACTGTTTTTCACTGTGGGCTTAATACGGGCTCAAGAAAAGACTTTCAATATACTTCCTGCCGATATTCAAATAAGAACTGCAGTTTTACCGGCTCCGGAAGCCGAAAAGGATAATGCTATGGTCTATGGATATAATAGCCAGGGTGAAATGATTGTGGTAAGAGAGGGAAGCAACAACCTTATATGTTTGGCTGATGACCCTACGCAGGAAGGTATAAGTGTGTCTTGCTACTCAAAAAAATTAGAGCCCTTTATGAAAAGAGGTCGGGAGCTTACGGCCGAGGGTAAAAACTTTAAGGAAAAACGAGAAATAAGGGGAATGGAGGTAGCCCAAGGTATATTGGAAATGCCCAAGGAACCTAGCATGACCTATATTTATTTTGGAAGTGAAGAAGCTTATGACGCCGGTACTGGAGAATTAGGGGACGGTCAGTTCCGGTACGTCATTTACACACCGTTTGCTACCACGGAGTCGACGGGATTACCGGACAAACCTCATGCCAAAGGAATGCCATGGTTAATGGACCCCGGCACTTTTAGGGCGCACATTATGGTAGGACCGTTCAATTAGATACAAGGTTTCATGGAAACGTATGCAACTGCATTACTCTATGCCATACCGTTTTTTATGTTGCTCCTAGGACTGGAGATTACGTACGGTCATTTCATAAAAAATCAAAAACACAAGGTTCTGGATTCTGTATCCAGTATAAGCTCGGGACTCACTAATGTTATCAAGGATTCCCTCGGTATTGGTGTTGTGCTTATCACCTATCCTTATCTTTTAGAGCATCTGGCCATTTATGAAATTAAGAACACATGGATAGTTTGGGCCATCGCTTTTATAGTTATTGATTTTGCAGGCTATTGGAACCATCGATTGAGCCATAAGATTAATTTCTTTTGGAATCAACATGTAATTCATCATAGTAGTGAGGAGTTCAACTTAGCCTGTGCGCTTCGGCAATCCATCTCCAATCTTTTAGGCTATTTCCCATTTTTATTGCTGCCGGCCGCATTGGTAGGAGTTCCC